>JBKECW010000059.1:0-11073 GCA_047975005.1 Bacteroidales bacterium
AATTTCAGGCTCCGCCACACTCCGCACCCCCAAGGGATTAGAAGAAGTGAAGGGTGGCGATTTGATATTCTTTGAAAAAGGTGAGAGCGGAGCTCATCAGCTTTACAACCACACGCAAGAGCCATGTACATACCTGGACATCAGGACATTCATCGGACACGACATTGCCGAATATCCCGATTCGGATAAAATATTCATTGTGCCGAGCTACGAGATTTTCAAGAAAGACTCGCAAGTTGGTTATTTTGAGGGAGAAGAGAATGTCAAAGAAAAATGGGATGAGCTTAGTGATAAGTAAAACGGCTGTATGCAAAGACGTTCCGGCTCTGTCCATGTCGTTGATGTTTGAATAATTGTATATTATAGACTATATTTGCAATCATTGCGTTATGCTATTAAAGGATTTAATTTATGACACGTATTTTTATAATGCTTTTGCTAGCAGTAGCAACAATAAAAGCAGTAAGAGCTCAGGGCGTTGAGGAAGAGATGTTTAGACCTTCTTTTCACTATACGCCTCAGAATAATAGAATTGGGAAGCTGTCAGGATTTGTAAAGCTGGACGATATGTATTATCTTTATTTTCAGAAGAATAATAGAAATATTGAAGATGCGTATTATAGTTTGTGTCAGATTACCAGCAAAGACTTACTTACTTGGAGCGAAGAGCAAGAGGTGGTTAGACCAGAAGGACAAGGAGAGAAGTTGAAAGAGACAATATACACCGGCTCTGCGATAATAGACAATGAAAACCTTAGCAAAGTGAGTCTGGGCAATACTACTATATTACTGTATTATGTGAAGTTGGGAGAGGGAGTTTGTTTGTCATATTCTAATGACAAAGGATCTACTTGGCAGGAATTTTCCGGCAATCCGATAATATCAGAGAGAGAGAATGAAAAGATTGAACATCCTTATGTTTTTTTTAATGAGCAAGATGCAAAATGGCAGATGTCTCTATCTACAATAAACGAAGAGTCTAAAAGTCGTGGAATAGAAATTCTTAATACGGATAATCTGACAGATTTTACGACATTGTACAAATCTGATATAGCATGTGATAACGCATCGATATTGTCATACAGAAATAAAAATAATAATACTGGATTAGTCTTGGTAAACGAGAATGGAAGCTATCAGTCTATTGATTTAGGTTCTGATGGCATTAATGCCTTGTCTAGTCTAAAGTGGAGCGATAATGGCAGAGTTGCGTCTTCTGCGGTGTTTTGCAAGGACGGAAGCGTCTATAAAAGTATATCCCTAATGGACGACAACTTTAAAGGTATGCCATTCAGAGGGCAGTTGTCAATACCTGTCGATGTTAGCATATTAGACAAAGGAGATGATGTCGTTATGAGTCAATGTCCTGTGTCGGAGCTTTCCTCATTGTTAGAAAATACAAAAGAGATAAAAGAGAAGCTTGTTATGCCCGGGGGAAAGAATGTGCTGTCAGGGGTAAAAGGAGTGAAGCTGAGAATAAAAGGCTCGGTTGAGATGAGATCTTGCAATTATTTCACCATTTATACGAGAGTTCATAGAGGTGTGAGCTCTGCACAAATAATATACGAGGCTGAGAATCAGAACTTGATAAGTGCTGGGAATTCTGCAGATTGTCCATTGCCACAAAACAAAATAATAGATTTTGATATTGTAATAGACAAGACTTCTATGGAGGTATTTGCTAACAAAGGAGAAGCTGTTATAAAAAGCCTTGTGTTTACGGAAGAAGACAAAGCGATAGATTTTGTTGCAACAGCGAAGGGAGGCGAAGCGTATATCCACTCGTTAGAGATTACAGAGTTGTTAGAAGACTAAAATTCTTGACGAGACACATTCGTCTTGTCGGCAAAAACAACCTAAAAAAACCAAACGCATGAAGATTCAGATAATAAATGGCCCAAATCTAAACCTCTTGGGTAAACGAGAGCCAACGATATATGGAAATCAGTCTTTTGACGACTATCTTGAGTCCCTTCGGAAGTCCTTTCCGACAGCTGAGTTATTTTATTTTCAGTCAAATATAGAAGGCGAAATAATTAATAAAATTCATGAACGAGGTTTTGAATTTAATGGGATAATATTAAATGCCGGTGCATACACACATACTTCAATAGGTATAAGAGATGCGATTTCGAGTGTTAAAACCCCTGTGGTAGAGGTGCATATATCTAATACATTAAGCCGAGAAGAGTTTAGGCACAGCTCTGTTATCGGCTCTGTATGCATAGGCTGTATTATGGGATTTGGTCTGAATTCTTACAATTTGGCAATTCAGAGCTTCTTGGGTTTACATAAATCTGCTCCTCCTATTCTAAAGTAACCCCCCCCCCAATTATACTTCCCTACAGCCAGCCTATATTAAACTATATGTTTTGAATGCCCGATGCCGATAGACATATTCTGCACTGTGGTGCAATGGCTGGTGTTTGACCTATACACTGTTGCAAGTCCGTAGGATTGCCTGATTTGACCTCCCGGTTACAATTTGAGTATGGACGCACTCAAAAAATAATCAATAAAAACGTGTTTTTGTTCTTTCTATTTTGTTTTTTGAAATATTATTTTATATCTTCGTCGTGTCTGATGAGTAAACCTACTGAGATTAATGCAATTCATAAATGTATAAAATAAAGATACTACACGTGCAGGAATGCACACAGAGTTAATTTAATGGTGAGAAGGCTGACCCGAGCAATGCTAGTTGTGTTGGGTCGGCTCTTTTTTTGAAAAGAATATTCTTATCGCATGTCAATAACAACAATATTATTATTAACTTTGGCATTCAAATAGAATTGAAGATAATGAGCGAGTTTATTGTTTCGGCACGTAAATATAGACCAATGGAGTTCGATACAGTCGTTGGTCAGGAGGCAATTACGCATACTCTTAAAAACTCCATAAAGGCAAATCATCTTGCACACGCCTATCTTTTCTGTGGCCCTCGCGGAGTTGGTAAAACGACCAGCGCAAGAATCTTTGCAAAAACGATAAACTGTTCATCTCTTAGTGATAATTATGAGCCTTGCAACGAGTGCGAGTCTTGTATTGCATTCAATGAAAATCGTTCTTACAATATTCATGAACTTGATGGAGCATCGAATAATTCGGTAGACAACATTCGGTCGTTAATTGACCAGACGAGAATCCCACCACAAATAGGCAAATATAGTGTTTACATTATTGACGAGGTACACATGCTATCGTCTAGTGCGTTTAATGCATTTTTGAAAACATTAGAGGAACCGCCCGCACATGCAATATTTATACTTGCAACTACCGAGAAGCACAAGATTCTTCCAACAATACTTTCGCGGTGTCAGATTTATGATTTTAAGAGAATTAGTGTTGCTGATACTATTGCTCACCTAGAACATGTGGCAAAACAAGAGGGTGTTAATTACGAGGTGGAAGCTCTTAATGTAATCGCCCAAAAGGCCGATGGAGCAATGCGTGATGCTCTTTCTATTTTCGATCAGATTGTTTCGTTCTCAGGGAAAGAGATTACATACGCCAAAACAATTGAAAACCTCAATGTTTTGGATTATGATTTTTATTTCAGAATAATTGAGTGCGCTCTAAATAGTGATACTAAAGGAGTATTGCTGTTGTTAGACGAAATAATAGATAAGGGCTTTGGTATTCAGCATTTCATTTCCGGGCTTAGTGCTCATGTACGTGATTTGTTGGTCAGTAAAGACCCGCAGACTCTCCAGCTTTTGGAGGTGAGTGGTGAGATTAAGAGTCGCTATAAAGAACAGGCTGGCAAGTGTTCGCAGGAGTTGCTGATTGCATGTCTCGACTTATGCAATCAAGCAGATATTAACTACCGACAAAGCCAAAGCAGACGTTTACTTGCAGAGCTGCTGTTGCTTAAAATATCTCAACTCTCGCTAAAAAAAAAAGCGAACTAGTTAATGTGAGCCTGTTTGAGCCTTTCGATGTAGGGCTGTTTCCCAAGCTTGAGAACAAAGAGGTAGTTTCGAAGATGGAGGCTAAAGTTTCCGAGCCGAAAAAGACAACGCAGATTATTAGTGCTCGGTCGGCAAAGCAGTTGCCAAAGTTGGGGACAGGCATAAAAACAACATCAATAAAGAAAATCCTTTCAATGGGGGAGGGCTTGCAGGGGGAAGAAGATAACACAGATGGAGTTGAGTTAGAGGAGCCAAGGCGGGCAGATTTGCCACAGAAGCAGTTTACTGCCGAAGAGCTTAAAAAAGCATGGAGTAGCATTGCAGACATGTTTGACACTGTTTCAGTAAAGTCAGCAATAGAAAATAGTGTTCTTAAGATAGATGAAAACAACAAAAATAAAATTATTATAGAGGTTGCCAGTTCTGTTCAAAAGCATGATTTAAAAGATTTGATTGTTGATATTGCAGATAATATTAGGAAACTGCTGCATAATGAGTATGTTATTTTTGATTTCAGTGTTAGGGAAGCAAAGCAAACAACTGAAAAGAAAGCAACTGTTTTATCTGACGAGGAGATACTTAAGCGAATGATGCTCAAAAACAAGAACTTGTTTAACTTCTGCAAGAAATACCAATTGAGAGTTAAGGATAATTAATATTAATATAGAAATATAAGAATATGCTAAACAAAAAAATGAATGACGCTCTAAACGAGCAAATTAACGCGGAATTTTATGCAGCGTACTTGTATCTCGCAATGTCTGCATATTTCCACAAAAAAGGAATGTCGGGATTTGCAAATTGGATGCGAGTGCAATATCAAGAAGAATTGTCGCACTGTACTAAATTCTTTGATTATATTGCAGAGAGAGGTGGAGAGATAAACCTTCTCCCAATTGAGAAAGTTCCATCTGATTTCAAATCTACGATTGATATTTTCGAGAAAACCCTCAAGCATGAGGAGTATGTAACAGAGTGTATCAATAAACTTGCAAATCTTGCTATCGAGGTGAGCGACCATGCTACACAAAGTTTCTTAAAGTGGTATATTGACGAGCAGGTAGAGGAAGAGGCAAGTGTACAGTCAATCATAGACAGTTTGAAACTGGTAAATGGAGAAGGGCAAGGACTGTTTATGCTCGACAGAGAGCTGGCGCAACGAAAATTTGTCGACCCTACAAAAAATGCATAATGAAAAAAAAGCTGCAATCTGAAGATTGCAGCTTTTTTCATTACATTGAAAAGATCATTAGTCCAATTCTGAAATATATCTTTCAGCATCTAGTGCTGCCATGCAACCTGAACCAGCAGCAGTAATTGCTTGCCTGTATGATGGGTCCTGAACATCGCCGCAAGCAAAGACTCCCGGAACATTAGTTTTTGCACTCTTTCCTTTTGTGAGGATGTAACCTTGTGAGTCAAGCTCTACAAAAGGCTTAAAGATACTCACATTTGGTGTGTGTCCTATTGCCAAAAATAACCCATCAACCTTTAGATCTATTTCTTCGGCATTAGCTTCCCCCTTATTTTTGTCAACTTTCAGACCTTCGACAACACAATTTTCCCCGTATATGCTCTTAACTTGGTGCTTCCATAGTACCTTGATATTTGCCGTTTTAAATAAACGCTCCTGCATAGCCTTCGATGCTCTGAACTCGTCTCTGCGAACCAGTAAATATACAGTCTTGCAAAGACCTGCAAGGTACATAGCCTCCTCTAGCGCAGTATCTCCTCCTCCAACAACGGCAACGTCTTTGCCTCTGTAGAAGAAACCGTCGCAAGTAGCGCAGGCTGATACTCCGCCTCCTTGATATTTCTTTTCGTCATCCAGTCCGAGATACTTGGCGGTGGCGCCTGTGGATATAATAACGGTAGTGGCTTCAATCTTCTTGCTGTCATCTATAGTTACAATGTGTTTCCCAGAAGAAAAATCAACTTCTGTGGCATACCCCATGCGAACATCTGTGCCAAAACGTTGAGCTTGAGCTTTCAGATCCTCCATTAGTTCTGGTCCTGTTACTCCTTTAGGATACCCAGGAAAGTTGTCAACCTCGGTTGTGGTGGTTAGTTGTCCTCCTGGCTGTAATCCTTCGTACAAAACTGGCGAAAGATTAGCTCTTGATGCATATATTGCTGCGGTGTATCCGGCAGGTCCAGAGCCTATTATAAGGCATTTTACTTTTTCGATTTCTGACATATTTTGTTATTTTATTATGTTTTTTAATTCATTCATTGCGCCTGTAGGATTAGTGCCGGAAAATACAGCATTGCCTGCAACTAATACATCAGCACCACATTTAGAAATAGATTCGGCGTTCTCTAGGTTTACTCCTCCGTCAATCTCTATCTTGAAATCTAGATTCATTTTAGAACGCATCTCAGCCAATCGCTCAATCTTGTTGTAGGTGTTGTTGATAAACTTTTGTCCTCCAAATCCCGGATTTACTGACATAATTAGGACTAAGTCTACAGATTGTAATATATCCGTTAGTACCTCTACTGGAGTTGCCGGATTGATAGATACTCCTGCTTGTGCTCCCATGCTTTTTATTTGCTGCATTGTCCTGTCAAGATGCCTACATGCCTCATGATGAACTGTCAGTATATCTGCTCCTGCAGAAATGAATTGCTCCACATATTTCTCAGGCTCTACAATCATCAAGTGAACATCGAGAGGCTTTTGCGCTGCCTTTTTTACAGCTTTAACAACGGGCAGCCCTATGGAAATATTTGGTACATAAACGCCGTCCATCACGTCAACGTGTATCCAATCGGCGTCGCTGCAATTTATCTGGGCTATTGACTCTCCTAAGTTTAGGAAGTTTGCAGATAATATCGAAGGAGAAAGTAAACTCATTTTCTTAACATTTAAACATTGACACGCAAAAATAATATAATAAAGGATACAAAAAAAGCTCCGCGGTTTATCTCATATAAAGAATATTGATGCTTAGTAAACCTCTGAAAATTATTATTACCTTAATGTGGTAGATGCTTCCTGCAGATACGAATGAGATTATTTTTGCCGTATCTTTTTTATTAAAAATATTTTATACATGAAGTACTTGTTTACTATTTTATTATGTTTTGCGGCTCTACTAACAACTGCACAAAAGAAAAAAACTAGTGATGCCCACCTGATAGGGCACGTAATTTCAGGAGGTGAGCATATTCCGTACGCAAGCATTTTCCTCGAAGGCACCACCATCGGAGCATTGACCGACGAAACCGGGCACTTTCAGATTTTGAATGTTCCTCAGGGCGAATATACTGTCCGCATCACATGCATGGGCTACGAAAAGGCTGAGACGGAAGTGGAAATAATAGATGGAAAAACTACAGAAATGGAGATTGTACTCAAAGAAAGTGCGTTAGGGCTCGACGAGGTTGTAGTGTCGGCAAATAGGAATGCACAAGACCGACGGGAGGCAGCAGTGATAGTAAACACCATTGGCACAAAGGAGATGGCAAAAACCAACTCTTCGGTTTTGGCAGAGGGTTTAAGCTATTCGCCGGGCTTGAGGGTTGAGAACAACTGTCAGAATTGCGGTTTCAATCAGGTGCGCATCAACGGTATGGACGGAGTATACTCGCAAATATTGATTAACAGTCGCCCAATATTTAGTGGGCTGGCAGCACTCTACGGCATCGAACTTATTCCGTCTAACATGCTCGAACGCATAGAGGTTATCAAAGGTGGTGGCTCATCATTGTATGGCAGCAATGGCATAGCCGGCACCGTTAATCTAATACTGAAAGACCCCATTTCCAACACTTACGAGGGTTCTGTAATATCAAATATCATCGGTCTTGGCTCAGGTTCAGATGCTACTACGGCTTGGGATCATAATGCAAAGTTTAACACTTCGTTAGTTTCTGCCGACAACAAAACGGGGCTTGCTGTTTATGGTTTCTACCGCAATAGGGAGGACTACGACCAAAACGGCGATAGCTTTTCAGAGTTATCGCAGATTGACAATGTGACTGTTGGCAGCAGGTTTTTCCGTCGCTTTGGAAGCCGCTCTAAGCTGAGTGTAGACTTCTTCCATATCGACGAAGGAAGGCGAGGCGGAAATGATTTCGATGCTGCTCCGCACGAATCAGACATCACCGAGAGTACCGACCACTCTATTACCACGGGAGCTGTTACCTACGATCAGTTTTTCAGGACCGTAGACATCCTCTCTGTTTATGCCTCGGCACAAGGTGTGAATAGAGACTCCTACTACGGAGCAAATCAAGACTTGTCGGCTTACGGCAGGACAAAAGGGCTGACCTATAATTTCGGATCTCAATACAAAGCCGATTTTGAGGGGTTTACAAGCATGTTCGGAATAGAAAACACCACCGACAAGCTGAATGACAAGAAATTGGGCTACCTCGACACCGACAATGCTTTTGTCAACGGAGCAGGCGAGATTGAAATTCCACATGTGGGCAATACTCCCATTGCAGATCAGTATATCAACACCTTGGGAATATTTGGGCAGTTTGAAAAAAGATGGTTGAAATATAAGCTGACCATTGGTTTGCGATACGACCACTATCGTGTTGAAGACAAGGTCAGCAACGACAATAATCTGAACGGCGACGTGTTAAGTCCACGAGTAGCAATGCTTTACGACATCAGTCCAACATTGCAAGCAAGAGCTTCTTATGGACGCGGCTATCGTGCTCCACAGGTGTTTAACGAGGATTTGCATATCGAGACCTCTGGTTCGCGGAAAATTATTCAAAAGAACGCGCCGGGACTAAAGCAGGAAACAAGCAACAGCTTTACAGCATCACTCGATTATAATAAGGCTTTCAACAATGGGCTCAGTCTGAGCATCCTGCTCGACGGTTTCTACACCGGTTTGGAAGACCCCTTCTCCTTGATACACGGCGAACCGGAAGCCGACGGGACAGTTATTTACACTCGCGAGAACGCCGAGAGCGGAGCACACGTGGCAGGAATAAATATAGAGTTCGACATTGCCTATAAGAAATTTGACCTAAACGCAGGCTTCACTGTGCAAGAAAGTAAATACGACGAGGCTCAAAACCTTGGGCTTTTGGATTTTGAGAGGACTCCGAACGACTACGGATTCTTCACGCTAGACTACACTCCCAAAAGCGACCTTGGTTTCACGCTAAGCGGAACATACACCGGCAAAATGGACATTATCTACTACGGAGTAACAGCTCCCGAAGAAGGAGAGCTACGCGAAACTCCAACTTTCTTCGACCTTGGTCTGCAAGGCTGGAAAAACTTTAAAATTAGCAGCGTAAAACTTCAGATATTCGGAGGAATCAAAAACATCTTCAATTCCTATCAAAGCGATTTCGACAAAGGCGTAGATAGAGATCCAGCCTATATGTATGGTCCGGGACTTCCTCGCACTATCTATCTGGGATTAAAGATTGGGAACGGATTTTGATAGAATCAGAGTTCAAATTATGGTTTGTAATGCGACTCCACATGCTGTTTTCTAAACTCTCGTGGAGTCGCCCCGTTAATTCGCCTAAAATGCGTATTGAAATGCGACAAGTTGCCAAAGCCGCACTCGAAGGCAATCTCTTGAATCTTCAATTTATTCTCAATTAACAAGCGTCTTGCCAAACCAATACGGTAGCTGTTGAGGTATTGAAGAAAAGATTTACCCGTGCGACTTTTAAAATATCTACAAAAAGCGGTGGGGGTCATGTGTATTTGCTCTGCAAGCTCATTAAGTCGTATTTGTCGGCGGTAGTTTATGGATATAAACTCAATGATTTTCTGAAAACGCTGTCCGTCAAAAGAATGTACTTCTTTTGAGAAACCCGTTGATGACAAGTATTGGCACTCATCGGTTTGTGCCATTATATTAACTATTTTTAATAACAGTATCAGGCGTTCCTCAGGTTGCGCATTGAGGCATTCATTTATGTACCTTGACAATCGCTTGCGCGTGTCTCCATAGAATTTTATTCCTCGCGAAGATGCCTTTAAAAGCTCGGCAATCCCCGATAGTTCGACAAGCTCTCCAAACGCTTGCCCAAACAGGTCGTTGCGGAAATGAATTACAAGGCACTCTGCATTTATCTCTTGTCGAGAGTGTTGATACTCCTCTTTGCTTTTCCATACATGAGGAAGATTTGCTCCGATAAAACACAGGTCGCCCTCATAAAAATTCTCCACATGATCGCCAACAAAGCGTCGACCTTCACCTTTTAAAATCAGCAATATTTCATTTTCGGGGTGATAATGCCAAGGCACAAGAAAGTGCTTGTGCTTAACATGCAAGACACTTATCGATGCCGATTTTGGCGAATTTAATTCCTGAAACAATGCTTCCATTTTGCGATATTCCTTCTTTGAACAGCAAAAATAGATATTATTGTTAAGAATCCATTAGTTTACACTAAATTTGACAAAAAGAAATAATCGCATAATATTTAT
This sequence comes from Bacteroidales bacterium, assembly GCA_047975005.1. Classification (GTDB taxonomy): domain Bacteria; phylum Bacteroidota; class Bacteroidia; order Bacteroidales; family Prolixibacteraceae; genus JBKEAJ01. The sequence continues at coordinate 10,333 of JBKECW010000059.1, forward strand.
ATTTGCTTAGATTTATAATCGGTGATGATAAAAACGAGCAATATGCCGTCGGCTATAAGAAAGCAGCCGATGATAATGTGATAATGTAGGGGCAAACCTGCGTGTCTGAAAGTTACCTAAAAATAAACATATGAAACGAATTAGAGAAATCCTATTGGTCAGCGTAGTGCTTTTATTTTCAAGTGTTTTTGTTTTTGGGCAGCAACAAGAAAAAAGAAGTTCCTCTTCCAATGTACTATTCATTTTGGTTGACGATATGGGATGGAGTGATGCAAGTTGCTACGGTAGGCAAGTTTGGGATACTCCCAATATTGACCGTTTGGCAGAACAAGGCTGCCGATTTACAAGTGCCTACGCACAGCCTCTATGTTCTCCTACAAGATCGTCATTACTTACAGGAAAACACAGTACACGCTTGGGTATAACGGACTGGATTCCTGGATTTCCAAACTCAGAAAGCAGTAATCTAAAATTTGTCGAACAAAAAAAGAAAGTGGATTTAGAGGAATACACTTTGGCAGAAGCATTCAGAGACGAAGGATATTCAACAGGAATAATTGGGAAATGGCATATTGTTAATCATCCCAGTCAGCAGGGTTTCGATACAGTTATACAATATTCTGCAACCAACGGATGTAAACGCTTTGATGAAGACGGGAGGTTTATGACTGACAGAAAGTGAGACGCAGCCATTAAATTTTTAGAAGACAATAAGAACAAGCCTTTCTTTTTGTACCTAGC
>JBKECW010000060.1:0-20664 GCA_047975005.1 Bacteroidales bacterium
AGAACGACGAATGGAGCAGCTTTCAAGAAGGTTTATCGTCTGCACTAAACAATATCAGCGAGTACAGGAAAGACGAGGGAGCAGCTTTAGCAGCAGACATCAGCTCAAATATCAGAGCGATTGACAAATTAAGGACACGATTACAAAATCACGATACAGAGCGAGTGGAAAAAGTTAGGCAAAAGCTGACAGACATGCTCAAAAGGCTAAATATTTCCGACGGCTATAATGAAGAAAGGCTTGAACAGGAATTGATATTTTACATAGAGAAATACGATATAAACGAGGAAAATATCAGACTAGAACAGCATTGCAAATACTTCTTGGACACCATGAACGAAACTCCATGCGGAAAAAAATTGGGGTTTATAGCGCAAGAAATAGGCAGAGAAATCAACACCATCGGGTCGAAAGCCAATAGTCAAGATATTACACGACTAACCGTTGAAATGAAAGACCATTTGGAGAGAATAAAAGAACAAGTCCTTAATATATTGTAGTTAATGAACAAAGTTATCATCATATCCGCCCCATCAGGAGCAGGCAAAAGCACTCTAATCCACCATCTGATAGACCAAGACTTGCCACTCGGGTTTTCGATATCGGCAACCAACAGAAAGCCAAGAAAAGGGGAAGTAGATGGCAAACACTATTATTTTTTTGACACCGACACATTCAAGCAAAGAATTGAGAACAAGGAATTTGTTGAATGGGAGGAGGTATACAAAGACCAATTCTACGGAACTCTAAAAACAGAGATCGAACGTATAAAAAGTATGAGGAAAACTCCTATTTTCGATCTTGATGTTGAAGGTGGAATCAAGATAAAAAAAGTTTTTGGAGACTATGCTTTGGCAATTTTCATCAAACCGCCATCCATCAGTACATTAAAGAAGAGACTTATAGACCGAAAAACCGACTCAAAAGAAGACATAGAGAAGAGAATAGAAAAAGCAACAGAAGAACTAAAGAGAGAAAAAAACTTTGATATAGTTATTGTCAACGACAAGCTAGAACAAACAAAACGAGATATAGAAAAATTGGTTAGAGAATTTATAAAAGAAAATAATACTCATATAGACGACTAACAGAATAAGATGTATATCCTTGAATAAAACCATGGCAAACAAAAAAGTCGCTCTATACTTTGGTTCGTTTAACCCTGTTCACAACGGGCACTTAGCAATAGCTAATCACATTATCGAGAAAAATATTGCAAACGAACTTTGGTTTGTACTTACACCTCTAAACCCTTTTAAAGAGGGGCAGAAATTATGGGATGACAATATTAGGCTTTTGATATTAAACAAGTCGATTGGGGACAAGGACGTGTTTACTATCAGCACAATCGAGTTCGATTTGCCAAAGCCTAATTATACAATCCGAACATTGCAAGAACTAGACAAACAGTTTTCAGATAAGCAATTTTCATTAGTAATAGGTTCGGACAATTGGATATCTTTTGATAAATGGAAAGACTATCAAGCAATTATCGACAATTACGACATTTTTATTTATCCTCGTTCTGGCTATGACTTAAATCCCCAAAATCTCCCTGAAACAGTACAATTATTAGAGGCTCCAATAATAGACATCTCCTCTACCCAAATAAGGAGTATGCTCAGCAACAAAGACGCAATAGCTCTGAATTACCTGAGCTCGAACGTAAAAGACTTGATAGAAGAGATGTTTTTAAACCCCTCTTCGCTCTGAGATTGCGGTTGCCAGACTCTCCCTCCAATAAGGTATTCTAAGGGAATAAGCATGCTTGATTTTAGTCTTATTCAACACGCTGAAAGACGGACGCTTCGCAGTCGTAGGGAAACAATCGGAAGTAACGGGATTTACCTTGCAGTCAAGTTCTGACAGTTTCATTATTGCACAAGCAAAATCATACCAACTAGCAACACCTTCATTCGAGTAGTGGAATACTCCTGCATGAAAATCTTCGGACAACACAATACAAAGTAAAGCCTCAGCCAAATCGCCGGCATAAGTCGGAGTGCCGATTTGGTCGAACACCACGCCTATTTCATCTTTGGTTTTACCAAGATTTATCATCGTATTCAAAAAATTATTCTCCAACTCCGAGTACAACCATGAGGTACGTACTACAAGAGCATCCTCAGCAAGAATATCAACAATAAACTTCTCTCCTTTCAATTTTGAGGCTCCGTACACAGATAAAGGATTTGTATTATCAGTCTCAGAATACGGAGAACACGCTGTACCGTCAAAAACATAATCAGTCGACACATGAAGTAACTTTGTATTTGAGATTTTGCAGTACTCCGCTACGACTTTTGAGCCTTCGGCATTAACGGCATAAGCTGTATCAGAATCATCTTCTGCCTTGTCAACAGCAGTATAAGCTGCACAATTAATGAGATAGTCGAAATTCTTGCCATTCATAAAATCAGCAACACTGAGCTCCGAAGTTATGTCCATTTCATCAAATCCGACGAATTGCGCTGACAGAGCATTGGAGAACTTCTCAGACTTCACGGTTTTCTCTATCAGGCTTGCCAATTGTCCGCCTTTACCTATTACGACAACTTTTTTCATGTGTTTATATTTTGTTTTTTAATTGCCACATGTATCTCGCCAATATAATCATACTTCTGTGTGAGAACTTGTACTCATGGCTCGTTTCATCTGTTTATAATTTTGCAATAAGCTGTAAACTATAGGCTTTATGCTTTTGCTGTTTTTAATCATCTGTCATTGCGAGCGTTAGCGTGGCAAGCTGTTCTTTGTTGTAGGAGATTGCTTCGTCGCAAGCTCCTCGCAATGATGTTTGTGTATTTGGTATTTCATTAATCATTTACAACTCACCATTTACAATTTAAAAAGGTACGTTTTATGAACAATTCGTTTGCCACAAATATGTTGCAAATATACATTTTTCAGGTGATTTGTCTGCTCATACATTTCTGATTATATAATTTACGATGCTGTGATGTTACGATATAACAACGTAGTCTTTACGGTGCGAGGGAGGTGGTAAAATATTCTTTCACGAATGCAACTCTTGCGAAATACACCGAGAAAGCAATTGCCCAGATGCAAGCTCAACATTTCTTTATAGAACATAGTTTTAAAGAACAAAAACAAATATTAGGCTTGGATCAGTTCCAAAAGAGAAAGTGACCGGCATGGTATCATCAGGTCGCTCTGAATATATTGGTTGGAAGTTTCTTACTTAAAGAGAAGCTGTTACAAAAGGAAGACATCCCTTTATTGTCTGCTCGCGATATAATGGATTTCCTCGTGTTCAAGTTTTGCAAGGAAACTCCAGAGGAACGTATGTTCACGGTGATGCGTGAACGACATCAAAAACGACAGGAAGATATAGACAGATAGCATTCAGAAAATTAAATGTGTCAAAGTAGAACTAAAGCCATCAAAAAATATGAAAAAGTGGAATGCAACAACGACTAGTCCCAATAGCTCCTATTATAATGGCATTAATTCATAAGACAACACTATTGATACCTGCATCTTGCCATATTTAAAGCCTAAAATCAACACTTACCGAATATTTATTTTCGGAAGATTGTTCTTTCCATATAGGTGCTGTTGCATCGGTCTTTATATTGAATGTGTCGGAATTTGTTGTTACTTCATTTTTTATTGCAGAGCTTGATAATTCAAGTGTGTTTTTATTGTTTATAGCGTATGATAGATTAATTCCTCCGAGTAAAATGTCCGAACCTGTATTAAGGTATTCTCCCGTTTCTCCCTTTAATATCACCAACAATTAAATTCTTATTGAAAAAATTATGTTCTAAATATGCCTTTTATTTACTACTTTTGGCTGTTTGTACAATAGAGAAGTAATGGAAGAGCAAGTGCCCAAAAAGAGAAGGCTAATATGGCTAAAGGTGCTGTTGGCAGTTATACTACTGCTTATAGGTCTTATGTTTGCCCTGAGTACCTCGCCAGTACAGACTCTAATAGCACAGTTTTTTTCTGGGGTACTATCCGACAAGCTAGGCACAAACGTAGAAGTCGATAAAGTTAAAATAAAATTCTTCAATAAGGTTGTTGTTGACGGTTTTCTTATGGAAGATTTGAGCGGCGACACTCTAATATACTCCGATAGGCTAGATGCAGACATAGGCAGACTTTCGATAAGATACAAATATGCAGACATAAATAACATTCATTTTCACAACCCTATTGTCGGTATTTCGACTGACTCTCTCAACCAGCCTAGCTACAAGTTTCTTGAGGTTTTATCGTCGGCAGACTCCACACAAGATAATAATTGGAATTTTATCGTCGGAGCACTCATTCTCGACAATGGAAGATTGAGCTACAATCCGCACGGCAGTTCGGAAGGATTCCAGTACTCTAACATAGACGTGGGTATCAGCGATATACTAATATCCGAAGACTCTACCCTTCTAAGACTTGATAGTCTGTCGCTCAACGATATTAACGGTTTCCGGGTTAATAATCTAAGCGGCAATTTGCTCGTCAAATTCCCCATCATACAGATGAAAGACTTCTCATTGTCATCAGATCTTGCCGACATATCGAGCAACAATATGCTTGTAGACCTGAGCAAGATGAACGAAAGTGGCAATATGGATGACTTAATTTTAGATTGCTCAATCAATCGTTCATACATTGATTTTAGAAATCTGGGATTGAGTATTCACAAGCAAATACCGTCTAATTTACAAGTATCACTAAGCGGCAAGGTTAAGGGAAAACTTAAGTCGTTAAGTGGCGACAACATAACCCTTTCCACCGGCAGGAAAACCTCAATCAATTGTAATTTTAAAATTCAAAAAACTATCGACAACAACAATGCGCATCTAAATTTTTTCATAAGCAAATCTCAAATAGACCTACACGACATTGATGGGCTTGTCATTCCATTCAGCAATAGCACTACAAAAATACCTCCCCCACTGCTGGACGGTGGCATCTATAAGATGAGCGGAGAGCTAAGTGGATACATCAACAACTTTTCTGCACATGCTACGATAGAGTCTCAATTTGGAAATATTAGCACCAATCTTCAGGTTTTGCCGGGGGATAGAAAAACTGTATTGTTCAACGGATCAGTAAACACCTACAAGCTAGATATCAACAATATGCTGAACAACAAGCTGATTGACAAACTGTCTTTTAGGGGAGACGTAAACGGAATATACGACTATGACAACAATAAAATAAGTACAGACGTAAATGGAACCATCGACTCTTTTTATCTCGACGGTTACACTTTTTCAAAAATCAGTCTCATTGGCAACATAGACAAGGATAAATACGAAGGCAGTATCGACATCGACGATCCAAACCTATCACTTTCCTTAAATGGCATAATCGACAGAAATAAAACAGACCCGAATCTAGACTTTAAATTAAATGTTGAATACGCTAAGCTCGACGAGCTTAGTTTTGTTCCAGAGAGCATGCTAAAAAGCACAGCCTTCGAACTAGATGCCAAGATAAAAGGTAGTGACATGCTAAACTATCTTGGAGAAATAAACATAGACAACGGCTACCTATCATCAGACAACAACACGCTACTAATAAACGACATACAGATAAAGAGAACAAAAGGAGTGCTAGACAATTTTGTATTCAGCTCTCCTTTTGTGGACATGTTTATGAATGGAACATTTAGGTTTAGAGATATGGCTACGGTGTTTAAGACACTCGTTGCCCAGCATCTACCCAATTCCATTCTCAACGAAAAAGAGAATCGCGATGAAGTCGTCGACATGAACTTCGTTATGGAGGTACACTTTAAGAAATTGGACGACATAACCCAATTTATTACTCCAGATCTGCACATTTCTGACCAATTCTCCTTATCCTCGTCACTAAATTCTTACGACAAGGTCTTTAATATCAACACAACAATACCCGAGCTAGCGTATGGCACAACATACATCAACAACCTGGCTGTCAACGGACAAGCAGGTAGCAACAATCTCAACGCCATAATATCGGCAAGCAACATCTCATTAAATAACAAGTACAAAATATCAGACTTGTCCTTTAACACAAAAGCCAGAGACAATAAGATAGACTACCTTCTAAAATGGTTTAACGACAAAGATAATCAAGGCAATATAAGTGGACATACACAATTATTAACCGGCAATGATTCTACTTATACCAAGTCTATCACAACAATACCGACATCAGAGGTACTAATGAATGGCAAAACATGGGAGTTAAGCTTACAAAATGTAGAAAAAGATTCGGCTTCGACCTATATAAACAATCTAATTTTTACAAATACCGAAAACAATCACTCCATACACTGCAATGGAATAATATCGGACAAAGACGACGAAAAAATAGACATTGACATAAATAATATAGAGGTAAAAACCGTATTTGATATTCTTCGTATAGATGCCCCTCTTGATGCCGAAGTAAACGGCACACTCTCAGTATGGAGTATTCTTAACAAACCTAAAGTCAGCTCGCATATACAAGCCGAAGACATTGAGTTTAAGAGTCATAAAATTGGCAATCTGAATTTTGAGAACACATGGGACTTCAAGACGAAAAATATCTCTGCAGATGTAAAACTAAGCAACAACAACAAACCGATTGTTAACTGCGACGCCTTGTACAACATAAAAACCGATTCTTTGAGTTTTGATTCTAAGATTGACGGTTTCCCCTTAGAATTGCTAGAACTTGTTATGTCCAAAGTATTCTCAAACACCTCGGGCAAAGCATACGGAGGTTTTAAAATATCTGGTAAAATACCCGATATAGAATATACAGGAGCGCTTTTGGGAGACAGTGCCAGATTTACAGTTGCCGCAACTGGCGCAAGTTATCACTTCACAGACACCGTTTTTATGAATGGTAACAAAATCGTATTCAAGGACATAACAGCATACGACAATTATGGTAACTCTGCCAATGTTGATGGCTATATCAGTCATTCAAACTTTGGTAATATGCTCTACAACATTGACGTTAATACAAGTAGAATCTGCGCCCTCAACTCAACTCCAAAACAAAATGAGATATTCTATGGAGATGCCTTTGCCGAAGGAAGAATAAAGATATCAGGTACCAGCAACAATATACTAATCTCAGGTAACGCTACAACGGGGAAGGGAACAAAACTTAATATGGGACTATTTCATAAGGGTCTCGAAGAAACACACTCTTTCATAAGATTTGTAGAACGCAACGAAACAAAAGACGATAACAACTCCATAAAAGACAAACTAAACTATATATCCGAAACTACCGGAGTTGGTTTCAGCCTAAACATAACCGCAACACCCGACGCCTCTTTCAAAATATTCTATTTCAATTCTCTTGACGACGAGATGGAAGCCAAAGGGAACGGAAACCTAAAGATAGAACTTAACAAATATGGCGATTACACAATGGCTGGCACCTTTATTGCAACAGAGGGAACATACAGATTTTCACTGAAAGACTTGCTTACCAAAACATTCAAAATAAAACCCGGCAGCACCTTACGCTGGTCGGGGGCACCACAAGATGCCGATGTAAACATATCTGCTATTTATCAAATCAAAACCTCTCTGACAGACCTTTCAGGAGGAGAAATAAGTACCGTAACACGGCCTATGGTAGATTGCTATATAATTATTACAGGGCTATTAACCTCGCCAAACATTAACTTCGATATTAAATTTCCTACCGTCGATGCCGGAACTGCAAGCATACTGCAACAATACCTCAGCACTCCGGACGAGCTAAATCGTCAAGCTCTGTCGCTATTATTGCTAGGGCGTTTCTACAACAACAATTCAAATAGTGGCGCAGGCACAGACTTTGTAAACAATACGGCAAGCGAGTTAATAACGTCATCACTAAGCAGCCTGCTGTCCAACATCAATAAAAATGTTAATATAGGAGTGATATATCGCCCTAATGACGGTGCAATACAAGACGAGTTTGAAGTAAGCATGAGCACTGCATTATTAAATGACTACATCACGATAAGCGGAAATGTAGGAAATACCAACAATGCATACTATCTTTCAAATACCAACAACAATATAGTCGGAGAATTTGACGTAAGTGTAAAATTAACAAAAGATGGAAATTGGCTACTCAAAGCATACAATCATGCAAACAACAATTTCTATGATGCCGCTCCTTATACTCAAGGCGTCAGTTTAACATTTAAGCACGACTTCGACTTGCTGATAAAGAGATACAATAAGAAATATAAAAAAAACAAGGGCAAAGGTAAAAAGGACGACAGCGACAAAAGTCAGTAAAACAAAGCAATACGACACAAAACAGCACAAATCACCCTGCTATAGATAATATCTATAATAGATTTTATTGTCGACTATTACTAATAGTACGTTTATTTTTACTAGTTTTATGCTTGGCAAACATTTCATTTTAAGATTTGTTTATTACATATTTGTGCTAGAAACTTATAAAATTATATACTATGTTTGATTTATCGCTAATAAAGCAAGTTTACAAGAACACTGAACTCCGCAGTGAACTCATCCGCAAGGCATTGGGCAAACCTCTGACATTGGCAGAGAAGATTTTATACAATCATCTTTACACTCCCGACGAATTAAAAGAGTTTGCAAGAGGGACTGATTATGTAGACTTTGCCCCCGACAGGGTTGCCATGCAAGATGCTACTGCGCAAATGGCTCTATTGCAATTCATTAATGCAGGCAAAAGCAAAACAGCCGTCCCTTCGACAGTACATTGCGACCACCTTATACAAGCAGAAGTAAACGGCGTCAGCGATTTGGAAGTAGCAAAAAAGGACAATGAGGAAGTATATAATTTTCTTGAATCTGTATCCAATAAATACAACATAGGTTTTTGGAAGCCCGGAGCAGGGATTATTCATCAGGTAGTTTTGGAGAACTATGCGTTTCCCGGCGGGATGATGATAGGAACAGACTCGCATACTCCCAACGCAGGAGGTTTAGGCATGATTGCCATCGGTGTAGGAGGAGCCGATGCAGTCGACGTTATGGCAGGTATGCCTTGGGAGCTGAAATTCCCTAAGCTCTTGGGAGTAAAATTGACAGGCAAGCTAAACGCATGGGCATCGCCGAAAGACATAATTCTAAGTTTGGCAGGCAAGCTCACTGTCAAAGGTGGAACAGGTTTTATAATTGAATATTTTGGCGAAGGCACGGAGAGTTTGTCTTGCACAGGAAAAGCCACCATCTGCAATATGGGAGCTGAAGTGGGAGCAACGACCTCAATTTTCCCTTACGACTCAAAGATGAGTGCCTATCTAAAAGCTACAGACAGGGAAGAAGTTGCAAAACTAGCAGACTGTCATATCACGAATTTAAAGGCAGATAGCGAAGTTTACGCTTCACCTGAGAAATATTATGATGAGATAATAGAAATAGACCTAAGTAAATTAGAACCACATGTCAATGGACCTTTCAGCCCCGACAAAGCATGGAAAATATCAGAACTAGCAAAGGCAGTGGACGACAATAACTACCCCGAGACGGTGGAAGTTGGATTGATAGGCTCTTGCACCAATTCGTCGTACGAGGATATCACAAGAGCGGCAAGTATTGCTCGACAGGCATTGGAAAACGACATAAAAGTAAAGGCTAAGTTCACTATAACGCCAGGTTCGGAGCAGGTTCGTGAGACCATAGAAAGAGACAAGCTGCTCGACACCTTTAATGGTATAGGAGGCACTGTCCTTGCCAACGCCTGCGGTCCGTGCATCGGGCAATGGAAGCGAGCAGGAGCAGACAAACAAGAGAGAAACAGTATAGTTACGAGTTTCAACAGAAACTTTGCAAAGCGAGCCGACGGCAATCCCAACACTTTTGCTTTTGTGGCTTCTCCGGAGATGGTAACAGCCTTCGCCATAGCTGGTTCATTGAAGTTCAACCCCCTTACGGACACACTGACGAATAGCAAAGGAGAACAAGTGAAACTACAAGCACCGCTAGGCGAAGAACTTCCTAGCAAAGGCTTCACTTGTAAGGATGCCGGCTATCAAGCACCTGCCGCAGACGGTAGCAATGTGCAAGTTGTTGTAAATTCCAATTCAAAGAGGCTTCAACTGCTTACGCCATTTGCTCCTTGGGACGGCAACAACATCACGGGGGCAAGATTGCTTATCAAGGCATTGGGCAAGTGCACCACCGACCATATATCAATGGCAGGACCATGGTTGAAGTTTCGTGGACACCTCGACAATATCTCCAACAACTGCTTGATTGGAGCAGTAAACGCCTACAACGAAAAAACGAACTACGTAAAGAACCTAATATCAGGCGCATACGACGAGCTGCCAAAAGTACAAAGGCAATACAAAGCCGAAGGTATACCTACCGTTGTAGTGGGCGACCATAACTACGGCGAAGGCTCTTCGCGCGAACATGCTGCAATGGAGCCTCGCTTCCTAGGCATCAAAGCGATAATAGCCAAATCTTTTGCCCGCATACACGAGACTAACCTGAAAAAGCAAGGAATGCTCGGACTCACCTTTGCCAACGAGGCTGACTACGACAAGATACAAGAAAACGACACATTCGACTTCATTGATTTGGTTGATTTTGCTCCGGGCAAGCAACTGACTCTGAAAGTGACTCACGCTGACAGCAGCGAGGACAGCATAATGCTAAACCACACCTACAACGCTCAACAAATAGAATGGTACAAGGCAGGTTCGGCACTAAATTTAATCAGTAAACAATCAAATTAAGAAAGAAAAAGTATGGCAACAGTAGAAATAAAAGACGGGAAAGTAATCACCCCCGACAACGTGAACATCCCATATATTGAGGGAGACGGCATTGGCAAAGACATCACACCAGTGATGATAAAGGTTGTTGATGCAGCAGTAAACAAAGCATACGGAGACAGTAAGAAGATTGAATGGACAGAAATACTTGCCGGCAAGAAATCTTTTGAGCATACGGGCGAGTGGCTTCCTCAGAGCACCCTTGACGCTATAATTGCGAACAAGGTGTCGATAAAAGGCCCTTTGGAAACCCCCGTGGGCGGTGGTATTCGCTCGCTAAACGTACAGCTCCGCCAAACACTTGACTTATACGTCTGCCAGCGTCCTGTGCGCTGGTTTAAAGGAGTGCCTGCTCCCGTGAAGAGTCCTGAAAAGGTTGACATGACCATTTTCCGTGAAAACACGGAGGACATATATGCCGGAATAGAATTTGAAAAAGGCTCTGCCGAGGCAAAGAAATTCAAGGATTTTCTACAAAATGAAATGGGCATTAAGAAGATACGCTTTCCCGAGACATCGGGTTTTGGAGTTAAACCTGTTTCGACCGAAGGCACTGAACGCCTAGTCAGGTCGGCAATTGAGTATGCTCTTGAACACAGACTTCCATCAGTTACACTGGTACATAAAGGTAATATAATGAAGTTCACTGAGGGCGGTTTTAAGAAGTGGGGCTACGAGTTGGCAGAAAGAGAATACGCCGACAAGACTTTCACCATGAATCAATATAACGCTATCAAAAAAGAGCATGGTGCAGACGCCGCCAACGATGCACTGAAAAAGGCAAAAGATGCAGGCAAGGTGATAGTCAAAGACGTCATTGCCGATGCTTTTTTGCAGGAGACACTACTCCACCCTGCCGAATATTCGGTTATTGCCACATTAAATCTTAACGGCGACTATGTGTCAGATCAGTTGGCGGCAATGATTGGCGGTATTGGTATCAGTCCGGGAGCAAACATCAACTACAAAAAAGGTTATGCCATCTTCGAAGCCACCCACGGCACAGCTCCGAATATAGCCGGACAAGACAAGGCAAACCCTGGTTCTATCATACTTTCAGCAGTGATGATGCTTGAATATTTAGGGTGGAAAGAGGCCGCCGACAAAATCATTGACGGCATTAGCAAAACATTCAAAGAGCAAACTGTCACCATCGACCTCTACAGCCAAATGGATGGGGCGAAACTACTATCCACACAGGAGTTTGGAGATGCAATAATAAATAATATTAACAACTAAAAAGCACAATCATGGAATATATAAAGAATAAATACTACGAATCGGCAGTTGGAAAAATAAAAAAGATTCAGGAAATTAAAGCTACCAAAGGCGACAAGGTAGTTGCCGAAGTAACTATCAACCAAATACTAACAGGCATGAAAGGAGTGCCATCGCTACTGACCGAGACCTCAAAACTAGATCCCAACGAGGGTATCAGATTCAGAGGATATTCAATCTCCCAGCTTCGTGAAAAACTCCCAAAGAAGAACAACGAGCCACTACCCGAGGGCCTGTTCTACTTAATGCTGACAGGAGAACTACCCGACGAAGATGATGTAAAGAATATAAGTGCCGAATGGTCGGCAAAATCTTATGTGCCACAGCATGTTTTTGACGTTATTGATGCTCTACCTAAGACGGCGCGTCCAATGACACAGTTCATCACCGCTATCATGGCACTTGCTCCGGAGTCGGGTTTTCAGAAGTCATACAGAGCAGGTATACACAAGAAGTTCTATTGGGATTCGACATACGACGATGCCATCAGCCTTATAGCACGCCTACCACGCATTGCGGCATACATTTATAGACGTAATTATTACAACGACGACCACATTGAGCCAAACCCCAAGCTCGATTGGGCAGGCAACCTCGCTCACATGATGGGGCACGACACGGAGGAAGTACGCGAGCTTTTGCGCCTATATATGACCATACATGCCGATCACGAGGGCGGTAACGTATCGGCACACGCTACGCACCTTGTAGGCTCGGCATTGAGCAATGCTTGTTACTCCTTTGGGGCTGGCATGGCAGGCTTGGCAGGACCTCTACACGGCTATGCTAATCAGCAGGTTATATCGTGGATTATAGAAATGACAGAAGAGCTAAACACTACAACTCCCACAAAACAACAAGTCGAGGATTTTGTAAAAAACACATTAAACTCCGGGCGAGTTATTCCGGGATATGGTCATGCAGTGCTACGAGTTACCGACCCACGCTACACAGCACAAAAGAACTTTGCCGACAAGTTTATAAAAAATGACCCTATCGTAGATATTGTGAACAAACTATACGAAGTCGTTCCGCCAATATTAGAAAAAACAGGAAAGGTCAGCAATCCATGGCCTAATGTAGATGCCTATTCAGGAGCATTGCTGAACCACTACGGCATTAAGGAGCATAACTTCTACACCGTTTTGTTTGGTGTGTCGAGATCTCTCGGAGTACTAACCTCCTTGATAAACGACAGAATGTTCGGACTGCCGATAGAACGACCAAGCTCGTATACGCTTGATTGGTTTGAGAACATTTAAGTTCCTAAGATTTAAATTAAACAATGATACCCTGCCAAGATTTATTCTTGGTAGGGTGTTTTTTATTTAACCAAAACTACATCACAAAAAAGGAATATTGTTTGTACTTTCGCTTTGTAAAAGAAATAGGACAAAATAGTATAGATTATGAATACCAAAGCAACAAATAGCTCATTTCCAATGATTGGGAACTTGTCATTATCAACATTAATTATCTCATTGCTGATTATCGGCTGTGGAGATGTACAAAATCAGAAAGCCAAAGAAGTGGCACACGAAAATCATCCATTAAACAGCACAGATGTTCACGATAATCATGTGAAAAACGAAGCTCCCGATGCAGAACACAACTACATGACGAAAGCCTACAACATGCCGTCTCATAACGGCAAGATGCAATCGCCCATAAATATCCTATCCGACAAAAACACTACCAAACAGCCGAGCATAAAGGTTGATTTCCACGACAATATCATTGCAGTGGAGAACTTAGGGCACACCATTCAACTAGACTTTGAGAAAGGGAGCTCACTAGAGATAGATGGTATTAAATATGATTTCAGACAAATACATTTCCACACACCCTCGGAGCATTTAATAAATGGTGTTACCTACCCAATGGAAGCACATATCGTAACAACAATATCCGACACAACACTTATCGAAAAAGGAGCAAAGCAGTATTTGGTATTGGGTTTCATGTTTGAGATGGGCAAATCCAACGACTTTGTCAGCGAGTTTATCAACACCATCCCTTCCGAAGAAGTGAAGATTGTAAAGGTGTCTCCAAAAGATATCAGACTTGAAGACATGATAGAAGACGATAAAGAGCAGGAGCTAAGCTATTATCACTACGATGGTTCGCTGACAACGCCGCCATACACCGAAAGTGTTTCGTGGTATGTCTGCACTGAGATTTTGACAGCGACACCCGAGCAAATCCAGATCATAAACAAAACCATTGGCAACAACGCCCGCCATATACAGGATTTAGATAATAGGGATATTGTTGTGAAGTAGGGATTATATCATTGTTAATATCTTCGTAACACTATTGTTTGCCGTTCCAAGTTTTAGCCCTATTTTTTGTAACCATTGTATAAGGTTTAACAACTTGGTTATATGAAGGACTACTTAACATTGACAGAGACATCAGAACTAATCGGCAAGAGTAAGGAAACATTGCGAAGATGGAATAATGAAGGAATCCTAAAGGCTGTACGAGAGCCTGTTTCAAACTATCGTGTTTATAGAAAGGCTGATGTTCAAACACTATTGGGCAGTATGTTCCACGAAGATACTATTGATGAAGTATCCAATTTTGTTGCACCCGAAAATGAATATTCGGCATTGGAATTATTTGCAGGAGCAGGAGGTTTAGCACTGGGTCTGGAAAAAGCAGGATTAAAATGTGCCGCCTTGAATGAAATAGACAAGTGGGCATGTGAGACTTTACGGAAAATCGTCCAAACTGGAATATATTAGAGGGCGATATTAAAGAATTTGATTTCAATAAATATAAAGGACAGGTCGATGTAGTTACCGGAGGGTTTCCTTGCCAAGCATTCAGCTACGCAGGAAAAAAACTAGGTCTGAGCGATGCCCGAGGAACACTATTCTACGAATTTGCAAGGGTAGTTCAAGAGGTTCGACCTTCTATTTGCATTGGCGAAAACGTACGAGGACTTCTAAACCACGATAAGGGAAAAACATTGAATGGCATGATCTCTATCCTCGGAGAGATTGGCTACCGAGTCGTCCCCATCAAAGTGCTAAGAGCTGTAAACTACCGAGTTCCACAGAAAAGAGAGCGTTTGATTTTGGTTGGTATTAGAAATGATATTAACATAGGATTTGAGTATCCGAAGCCACATCAAAGAATATATAATTTAAAAGATGCTCTAAAAGAAGGGGACTTATACGATTGCGATGTTCCAAAATCAAAAGGAGCAAAATATCCTGATTACAAGAAGCAGGTTCTTGATTTAGTTCCCCCTAAGGGCTATTGGCGAGACCTTCCGCTTGATATTCAAAAAGAATATATGGGAGGCAGTTTTTATCTTGGTGGTGGCAAAACTGGCATGGCTCGTAGAATTGGTTGGGACGAGCCCTCACTTACTCTAACTTGTAGTCCTGCGCAAAAGCAAACTGAACGTTGCCACCCTGATGAGACACGCCCATTTACAGTACGGGAATACGCTCGTATTCAAACCTTTCCCGATGATTGGGAGTTTGCAGGCTCAATGGCGCAACAATATAAACAAATCGGAAATGCTGTGCCTGTCAATCTAGGACAAGAGGTCGGTTTTTCAGTGGTTAAATTATTGAATGCACTTTACAGTTCATCAAACCCCAAGTAGTAACTATAATTTTCAAAGGTGATTTGGTCTAGAATCGAGCGCTGAGATTTGTCTGTTTCATCTTTTATTTCAGAAAGTGCAGAATTGAGAGGTGTATTTTGCTCCTTGTCAACGGTTTCCATAAAATCATCAATAGCAGTAGGCAAGGCTTTATACAATTCATAAAGAGCATTTTCATTGCCTGACAGTAATGCGTAAAATTGATCGCCTGAGATTTTAAAAACCCTGCTATGACTATATTCTTTCCCATTTATGTCGCCTGTCCAGTGTTCATTAAAACTACCTTTCGCTAAAATTTGCACCCAATAACATTTTGCCTGTTTATAGTCGTCTGCATAACGAGCCAATTTCTGAAACAGAGCTTCGGCAGCACTGCTATTCATTGTGTTATGCTTATTTTTGATATCTGCAAATAAGGTATTGTTCTCTGCTTTAATATCAAACCCACTCAAATTTCCCATTTCGTAACCTCTAATTCCTCCAAGCACCTGCTCATGAAATGTCCCAATTGAATTGTTAATTGATTTGTCTATCTGACGCAGGATTTCAGTTTCTATAATACTCTCTTCATCAATGTTGTTAAATTTAGTATCAAAAGTTAGCTTGATTGTGTCTATTTTATTGTTGTAAAATTTCTTCTTAGAAATTTTACCTTTTGCTCTCACATACGATGAGTATAGGTTTTCAATACAATTCAACAAGTGTTTGTCTGACACAAAGTTTACGTACTTATTTGGCATAAATATATATCTATAAAATGTGATTATTTTCCTTGTCGATAATCTGACTATCGGCTATTAATCTAAAATCTACTTCTACCCCATCACCCAAGCTCTTTCATTGACAGAGATATTCGTTTCTTATCGGCATCAATAGACAGTACACGGGCTTTTACGTGTTGATTAACGGCGACAACTTCCATAGGGTCGCTGACATACCTATCTGCCAATTGCGAAATATGAACGAGTCCGTTTTCCTTTATCCCGAGGTCTACAAATGCACCAAACTGTGTAATATTCGTAACAATCCCGTTTACTACCATTCCCTCTCGAAGGTCTGCTATCGAGTCTACACCTTCAGTAAATTCCATTACATCGGCAGCACGTCGAGGGTCGCTGACAGGTCGTTTCAGAGCTTCCACAATATCTTTTGCGGTGTACTCTCCCACTCCGTCGGCAATGAGCTTGCCAACATCCACCTTGTTCAGAAGTTCTTCGTTGCCGATTACGCTTTCTATATCACCACCACACTGTGCCACAATTTTCTTCACCACAGTATATGATTCTGGGTGGATTATCGTACTGTCCAAAGGATTATCGCCATCCACAATCCGCAAGAAACCTGCACACTGCTCATACTTTTTATCGCCAAGCCCCGATATTTTTAGCAAGTGCTTTCTATCTGAAAAACCATCATTCTCCTTTCGCCACTTTATAATATTCTCGGCTATCGTCTTATTTAGTCCTGCCACTCGTGCCAACAAATACTTACTTGCGGTGTTAAGGTCAACCCCGACACGATTTACCACAAACTCCACTACATTGCCGAGAGCCTCCTCTAGCCTTTTCGCATCAACATCGTGCTGATACTGTCCCACACCGATTGATTTAGGATCTATCTTCACCAACTCTGCAAGCGGATTCATCAAGCGCCGTCCAATAGACACCGCCCCTCTGACAGTTACGTCATGGCTCGGAAACTCCTCTCTACCTTCTTTCGAAGCAGAATACACCGATGCACCGTCTTCGTTCACCATATAAACACTAACACTTCGGCTAAACTGTATCTTTTTAATAAGGGCTTCGGTTTCTCTGCCTGCCGTGCCGTTGCCGATGGCAATAGCCTCAATCTTATAGGCATCAATCAAGGAGTTTATCTTCTTCATCGCATTAGCTCGCTCATTCTGAGGTGGATGCGGATATATATTTTCATTATGCAGTAGTTCTCCATGTTCGTCTAGGCATACCACTTTACAACCTGTTCTAAATCCCGGGTCGATGGCAAGAATGCGCTTGCTCCCCAATGGTGGCGACATAAGCAACTGCTCCAAATTCTTCGCAAAAACACCGATTGCCACTTCCTCAGCCTTCTGCCGAAGCTCCGACATCAGTTCATTTGCCAGCGAGGGCTTCAACAGCCTTGCATAAGCATCGCTTGTTGCTTTGCGAACGACATCGGCAGCTTCCCCTCTGCTTCTGACATACTTCCTGTCTATTATCTCTATTGCTCTATCTTTGTCGGGGGCAAGATTAAGTTTTAGCAGACCTTCCTTTTCGCCTCTCAGCATTGCAAGAACTCTGTGTGAAGGAGACTTCTTAGAAAGCTCCTCAAACTCAAAATAGTTTTGATATTTGGAAGCCTCCTCTTCTTTGTCCTTCGCCACCTTCGACGAGATTAGAGCCTCTTTCCTAAAAAGTCCACGCAGTCGGTCTCTGACAAGGGCATCCTCATTTACCCACTCGGCAATAATATCGCAAGCTCCTGCAATTGCGTCATCGACAGTTTCCGCCTTTTCCGACACAAAGCGTGATGCCGATGTTTCGACGTCGGTAGTATTCTGCTTCATTATTATTTTTGCCAGAGGTTCAAGTCCTTTCTCTCTTGCAATTGTTGCCCTTGTCCGCTTTTTAGGTTTATATGGCAGTTAGATATCTTCAAGGGTATTCTTGTCAAAGCAGGACTCTATACGCTCTTTCAATTCATCCGTAAGCAGCTCCTGACTATCAATCGACTCCAGTATCGTTTTCTTCCTCTTTTCCAGCTCCTTATACAGACTATACTTAATAGATATTTGTTCTATCTGCACCTCGTCCATTCCAGAAGTAAGTTCTTTGCGGTATCTCGCTATAAATGGGATAGTTGCCCCTTCGTCAAGCAGATTAATAACATTTCCAGTTGGTTTTTCACCAAGACTTAATTCTCTTACAACAAACGATATTGCAGTATTCATTTTTTTATAGATAACAGCCGGATACTCAGATGTCGGACATCGGACAACAGCCAGATTAATATTCATTACTATGATACCACAATAATACGATATTATGCTGAAACTGACAATTTACCAGATTCCTAGAAAACATACATTATTCCTGCACCTGCCTGTATATAGTTCTTGCTGTCTAGTCCTATTGCGTACTTCAACTCGGGCAGCAGTTGCCAGCGTTTGCTCAGACTCCATTTTACTCCGCCACCAAGATACAGCACAGTCTCCCGCTCCATAGCATCACTACTATTACCAACAGAAAAACCAATTGAAGCTATAGCTAAATACGAGAAATTAAATGTTTGCCTGTAGACAGTATAATATGAACCTATCTCCATCATATTTCGGCTGTCAAAGAAACTATGGTAGGCAACAACAACATCCAGGTCTTCAAAACGAGGAGTGTAATGCAGAGCCATACTTGCAGCCACTCCTTTATTTGCACTTGCAACAGAGAGTCCTGCTCTTAGTTTAACTCTTTCATTATCCTGAGAATACAAAGAAAATGCATTATAGCCAAAGAACAAGCCTATCAGCAGTAGTAATTTCATATTCAGGCTATTACTCATTTCTTGCATTATATTCATTAAATATCTTATATAATTCTCCATCCTTTCCGTTTTTGTAGCCTTCTTCTTTATTTCTGATTTTATCGGCGATAGGGTCTCCATAAAAGAATAAAGGCATGCATTCCTTAAAATACATATTTCCTCCTCCTGTTCCTTCTGCATGTACTAAAACTGGAATACTATCACGACCTTCCATCTTAGCATAATACGGCAATGTTGGAAACTGCTCCCGTGTACCTTTTACACTTGCAATCATAGAGCCATTGCTTACTCCGTAAGTCTGTCCATACACGTATAATGAAGCTTTTCCCTTAATCAGCTGTTGCATCCATGCATATTTCTTATACACTTTAAGCTTAACATCTGTCATAGCTGCGTTTTTCAAGCCTAAAGTGTTCACGCCAATCTTTGTTTTTAGAGGTCGATATTCAGAGGCATTAATAAAGATCATCACAAAAGGCTCTTGTCCCTCACGAGAATATACTCTAAGCTCCTTAATGGTCTCAGCTTTTATTTTCTGCTCTTTCGCAGAAGGAAATTCTTTGAGTAAAATAGCCTTATTCATCATTCCCGGCACTCTTAAATTACCTTTCAGTATCTCTCCGGATTTCAGTTCCATCTCACCTGCCAAGGTTCTTCCCGACTTAATCTCCTTCAACTCTTGAGTTTTAAAGTCATAACTCATCTGCGAATATCCTACTGAGGACATCAACAAACACATCATTATAAGAATAGCTGATTTACTCATAATTAAAAATTTTATTATTTACAAACTAGGTCTTCACACTTTATTATCCTTATATTCACTCTATAAAAACATTAATCAAACAAAGCTTCTACAAAGGTAAGATTAACATCTCTAAAAAGCAAATTTTTCATTAATTTTCCCATGCAAACGCATTTAAATTATTTATGGCTCTAAAACGAATAGAGCGGCGTTTAAGGTTTAAATGCTGTATGCCGTACGCTTTAGGCTATAAGCAAACAGCCTTGTTGAATTGTTTAGGGTTTAGAGTTTAGTTGTTAGTTGTTTAGGGACGTAGTCCCGATATCTTTGTAGCAAAGAGATAGGAAGAAAAATAATAGGGGCGATAGCCCTGATATCTGAACAATGAGCAAAGTATAGTTGATGAACAAATGAAAAATAAACGAACGTCATTGCGAGGAGCTTGCGACGAAGCAATCTCTGACCACAAAGAACAGATTGCCACGCTGACGCTCGCAATGACGATAGATGATGTGACGATAGATGATGGACATAATGTAAGGGCAGAACATTTTCTGCCCGGCTGTCAGTCCGAAGATCCGAAAACCCAAACATCTAAACATTCTAGCATCCGAGCAATGGCTTTCGCACTTTCAGTGCCTGATATACAAGGAATTATCTTTTCGTAGGGTTTCGCCCGACGCTATCAGATGCAAGGCTTTCTATTGAGCTCAATTCCCTACGGGACAATGAGTATCTACTAAAGAT
>JBKECW010000061.1:0-10324 GCA_047975005.1 Bacteroidales bacterium
GTCCACAACAATGGCTATAAGTAATGCGGGTTTAAACACTAAATCGAAGTTTTGTTTTTCTTTGTCGCAAAATCTTTTTTTTATTCGCTCAAAAAGTGTAAATTCGCAAAAAAAAATGGTTTTGCTTACGTCAGTGCAAATTGAAAGTGTCGGCTCCGAAATCCCGCACTACTCATAGCCTAAGCCGTTAGCATTCATTAAAAATCCGAACAACAACTAAAATATGGGATTTAATATATCAGGTTTAGCAATAAACAAAAATTACGAAAAAGAATTTGACCAATTACAAAAGGAATTGGGCTGGAATCTTGAAAAACAATCAGAAATTGACTTTGAAACTGCTTCTACAAATTGGACGGAAGATGGAGTTTGTAATGTCTATTTCACTGAAAATGGTACTTTAATGTTCATTGGTATGGGTATGTGTACAGAATCTTTTCCACTGAAAAATGACAGCACGCTGACATTTATACTTTCCGAAATTTCAATGGCATTTAATATAAACTACTGTGAGAATGGCGTTGAAAAAAGGTCAATAATGGAGGTCAATGATGAAAGAATGAAAGATGAAGGAGAGAAACTTGAGGTTGAAGCTGAATCTGAGGACACATCAGAAATTATATGGAATCAAATTGGAAAAGTAATAGGAAAGAGATTTTGGGATATTAACCCAGATGAAAAAGCTGTTATGTACGTTTTTAAAAAAGATAAAGTTAAAGAACCACCAACCATAGCAGTTGGAACAAGTTTTCAGCAAAGTAAAAATGAACAAAAATTAGATTCCAAGAAATGGTGGCAATTCTGGAAATAAATAACGAAATGCTAACAATGTATATAAAAAAACAAATTAATATATTACATAATGAGGAGTAGTTTTGAAAATCACGCAAAAGAAAGAAGTTTTAACAGTTACGCAGAAACAGATCCGGGCTGGGGAACAGCAGCAAGACGAGCGATGTATAGAGCAGCCTGTAAATATTTAGATATGGATCCTGAACGAGTAGAAAATATTTTACAGTAGGCGTACATTCGATGTTGCAGAGCGATACCATCTACCTTTCTGGAAACATCTTAGAGAAAGTGAAAAATGATGATGCGCTTTTGAGAAAACAAAATGAACTGATCAATAAGATCAAAAAGAGTTCAAGTTATAAAGTCGAAAAAGATACTGGTTCAGATTATTTTAGTACTCAATTAGGCGGGCAACGGGCTAAGGGAGAAATGTGGAAACAAGCCTTAGAATTTTGGAAATGGGGTAGCGATTATAGCGCTACCTGGGAAATGGCATTTAATGAACTGACCTGGACGGTTAGATCTGTAAGAATAAAATATGAATATGAAGTTGATCTTGATGGAACTATTACTTTTAAATATTGGTTTACCGACACCTTAGATTTACGACCTGATTGGGGTCCCGATCTTTGGAATACAATGCCATTTGTACGGTACTTGGATTTTGTACCATGATGTAATGGGTGGTAGCGATGAATTACAAATTAAAGCCTCTTGGAAAACAACAATCAAAGGATAATGGAAAATGTAAAAAAGGCTATTGTTTTAATTTTGACAGTAGCAGTTGTATCTTCTTGTCTTTTTGACAGGCGACCCAAAGATGTTGATCCGTTTTATACCACCAAAAATTTTGGACAATTCCCTGTTATGCCCCTCATAAAACCCATCAAATTATTACAAGATGATCAGAGTTTAGAATGGAATATTGATATGCTTGATTATTCTTTTGGTCATGTTATGGGTGTTAATAATTTAGATAGAATAGGTGTAGAAAACACTTATGTATATTGTAAAACAGACAGTAAGAAACGGTGTGTTGGCATCTACGAAAAAGGAGATTATGTGTTTTTACATAAATTCAATAGTATATCAAGCACTTCAACTTTTAGGAAACCTCAAAAAGATGAAATCCAGATTTATCCGTTAGATTCACTGGGCAAAACCTTCACTTTACCTGAACGTTGGTTTGTTATCAATGTTGCAGACAGCACAACAGAAGCCTTTTTTTCAAAAGCAAAATATGATGAATATCTCAAAGAAAAAGGAGTTTCAGGTAAAATGTATAACATCGACAAATACCATAAGCAGTTTGTAGAAACTGGAATACTGCCCTGGTTTCCTGATAGCGTAAAAGTGAAATTAAGAAAATAAAGTACGAAACGCTAACAATTTAGTACATAAAACGCACCATACAAGAGTCGTTGACGCAATATTCGGGATGTGAATAATGCCAAGTCAAAAAATAATTACATTTAAGAAAGGGAAAATGACAATTGAAAGACAAAATAATGAAATTCCGGTTCGGTTTTCGGCAGGATTTAACGCCTCGAAAATGGCAAGTTAGTTACCTCTATTTTCAGGGAAGCAGGAGTAGATGCATCAAGCAACAAAATCGTCTCACAAAAATATGATTACGATTCAGATCGCCCCTACGAATGTACTACTACTGTTGATGACATCTGGAGACAAGTCACATCCGGATATACGATAGTGCTAGAATGGAAAGAACAAAAAAACAGAGGAGAATTAGGTGATGTGCTGATGGCAAGACAAGATATTAGAAGGAACAGAAGATGTGAATTTTCAAACACACTTGAAAATTGTTATCTTTGCTAAAAATATTCAGGTATGATTGAAATAATAAACTCCATAAAGAAATACAATTACTGGGATGGCAACACTATAGACTCTGGTTATGAGCGTACATTGTACACGGATAAAATAGGTCAATACATCGGCAACAAACTGATTAAAGTTTTAGTTGGACAACGTCGTGCGGGCAAGAGTTACATTTTGCGTCAGCTAGCCAATAAGCTAATACATCAAGGAGTTAAAGCCGAGAATATCCTATACATCAACAAGGAGTATATAGAGCTAATAACATTAATAGGTGCTATTGAATTAGAGAAACTATACAAGATTTACCGTAGTGAACTAAAGCCAGAAGGAAAAGTCTATCTTTTTATTGACGAGATACAATACATCGATGAATGGGAGCGGTTTGTAAATTCTCATTCTCAAGATTTTTCTGAACATTGTGAACTATTTATAAGCGGGTCAAACTCCAACATGCTATCTAGCGAGTTAGCAACTCTTTTGTCGGGTCGGTATGTTGAATTTGAGATATTTCCATTTAATTACACAGAGTATTGTGGTATAACACAGCAATTTATTGGGAATAATAGCTATAAAAAATATCTTCAAAGCGGAGGCTTGCCAGAACTTTTCAACTTATCAAACGATGAAATGAAACAAAATTATGTATCTTCAATTAAAGACACTGTTATGTTGCGAGATATAGTTGGAAGGTATAAGATAAAAGACGTCAAATTATTAGACGACCTATTTGTATATTTGGTAAATAGTGCGGCAAGTATTATTTCTGTAACCAACATAATAAATTTCTTTGTCTCAAGAAAACGAAAGACTAATTATGAAACCCTATCATCATATATCGCTTATCTTGAGAACTCATTTTTAATTCATCGTGCTGGGAGATATAACATTAGAAGAAAGGATACCATCTCAGGAAATTGCAAATATTATCTAAACGACTTAAGCTACCGTAATTATCTATATTCTGGCTATGGCTATGGGCTTGGCTACCTTCTAGAAAATGCAGTCTATTTGAGTCTGAAACGCGCTGGTTATCTGGTTTATGTTGGAACAATAAAGGATACAGAGGTTGACTTTGTCGCTATAAAAGGAGATAGAAAACTATACTTGCAAGTAACTCTTCAATTAACTGAGGAACGGACAATAGAAAGAGAATATCGATCATTAAAGCTTATAGAGGACAACTTTGACAAGTATATTGTGAGTATGGACGATTATAAAATACCAACAAACGAAGGTATTGAACATGTATCTGCATGGAATTTGGACGAGATACTCTATACTTCAAGCGTCCTCGACTAGCTATTTCAAACCATTTCTTTTTAGTAGGGCTTCTGTTGAGGGCTTTTTGCCACGAAACTTAACATATTGCCCCATTTCGTCTAATGAACCGCCTTTCGAGAGGATGTTTTTGCGGAAGGATTCTGCCGTTGCTGGGTCGAATATTCCATTTTCTTTGAACAACTCGAAGGCATCGGCATCTAGCACTTCTGCCCATTTATAGCCGTAGTAGCCTGCGGCATATCCACCACTGAACAAATGTCCGAACTGCGTGGTCATCACTGCTCCTGCTTTGCTAGGTATAACTTGTGTTTCTTTCCAAGCATTCTTCTCAAAAGCCTCAATATCAACATCACCCGGCACATTGGTAAGTGTGTGCCACGCCATATCCAAGTAGCCAAAGCTGAGCTGGCGCAGACACAAGTAGCCTGCCAAATAGTTGGAGCTTTTCTTTATCTTCTCAATCAATTCCGTAGGGATGGACTCGCCTGTTTCGTAGTGCTTGGCAAAGGATTGCAGATACTCAGGCTCGACAGCCCAGTTTTCCATAATCTGCGAAGGCAGCTCCACAAAATCGTGGGCAACACTCGTACCCGCCTTGTCGCTATACTGCACGTCGGAGAACATACCGTGTAGAGCATGACCAAACTCATGCAAGAAGGTTTCCAGTTCGTAGAAAGTCAGCAGTGCCGGTTTGGTCTCGGTGGCTCTGGTGAAATTCATAACTATCGAAATGTGAGGACGGCGTCCTTCTTTCTGCTCCACAAAATCGGTCATCCATGCACCGCCGCGCTTGCCTTTTCGGGGATGGAAATCGGTGTAGAACACCGCAAGGAAATCGCCACTCTTGTCAAACACTTCGTAGGCAGTGACTTCGGGGTGATAAACCTGAATATCTTTATTTTCTTTGAATGTGATGCCCCACAGCTTTGTGGCTAGTCCGAACACCCCTTTCTTAACGGCCTCCAACTCAAAGTAGGGCTTGGTTTCTTCGTCGGAAATTGAGTACATTTCCTCTTTCAGCTTCTCGCTGTAATAGCTCCAGTCCCATGCCTGTACCTCGTCTTTCAGTCCATTCTTCGACGCGTAGGCATTCACCTCTTTATAATCGTTGATGGCAGCGGGTTTGTAGGCAGCCAGCAACTCGTTGAGCAGGTCGTAAACGCTCTCTTTGTTCTTTGCCATCTTGTCTTCGAGGACATAATCGGCATAGCAGTTGTATCCCAACAGCTTTGCAATTTCCAGACGCAAACGTGTTATTTTTCTGACAACATCCTGATTGTCGTACTCATCGCCCTTGGTCGATTTCGACATGTAAGCCTCGTACAGCTCTTCTCTCAGCTCCCTGTCGTCAGCATATTTCATAAATGCCAGATAGCTCGGTGCCGTAAGATCGAAAACCCATCCGTCCATGTCGTTTTCCTTAGCCTTTGCTTTGGCAGCCTCTTTCACATCGTCAGGGAGCCCTGCCAGCTTGTTCTCGTCGCTAATGTGCATCTTATACTTGTTAGTCTCGGCAAGCACATTCTGTCCGAACTTTACGGTCAGCGTAGACAGCTCCTCCGTCAGCGACTTATACTTAGCCTTGTCGGCATCACTCAGATTTGCACCACTACGAGTGAATCCCTTGTATGTGTCTTCAAGAATGGTGATTTCCTCCTGTGTCAGTTTGCTTCTATCGCAGTTGTCATAAACATTTTTTATTCTCTCGAAAAGTTTCTGATTCAACTTTATCTCATTGCTGTAAGCCGTGAGCTTCGGCGATATGTTCATTGCTATCTGCTGAATGCTATCGTTAGTCTCGGCACTATTGAGATTGAACAAAATACTTGCAATTATGCCAAGCCTTTCGCCTGAATTACTGAGCTGCGCAATGGTATTCTCGAATGTTGGAATATCGGTGTTGTTTACTATTTCGTCGATTTCTTTGCGCCCCGACTTGAAGGCTTCTTCAAAAGCCGGCTCAAAGTCGGATGCCTTAATCTCGTTGAAAGGAACTGTGTGGTGAGGAGTGCTGAACTCTCCCAAAAGCGTATTATTGTTCATTGTTTTTTCATTTTTATCGCACGAAATGCTAAGCAAACTCAGTACCAAAAGCAATGATAATACTGCCAACTGTCCAAATCTAATATCAAAATACGTCATTCTTAACCTCCCGCAAAAAAAATCTTGAAATTATAGTAAAGCATCCATTATTTTGTCGATAGCTTGTCAATCACTCGCCCAGAGATATCCTAAAGCTATTGAAATCTTCATTCCGCCATGCCATATTGAGGGTTGAGGGCGATATTGCAAAAAACGGAGAGAAGGTTCTGACAACAACAGTCTTTTTGTCGGGAAGAAACTCCATTATACGGAGCCATCCGTCGCCGCCATTTCCTGCCCAGCCACCGCCGTCGGTTTGTGCATTGAACACTATCTGGTCGACCTCTTTCCCTCCTGCGTTGATATCTTTCCGATAGCCAACATTCTGCGTAACATCTTTTGTCCCTCCAATATGCCCACACAGTACCATCTCGATATTTGAGGATGGAGCAATAAGACGCCGCCACAGCTCTTTGCCATGAGTAACATCTTTTACCTTGTATGCCTCCTTTTCTATCAATTCATTGTCTAGGCTCATCGACTCCATATAACTGTGCGTCAGAACAATCGCCCTATAATCTTTATACTTCTCTTGCGACACGATTTTCTTTGCCTGCTGTACAATAGTATCTCGTGGGTTAAACTCAAGCGACAGAATGAGATATTTGACTCCGTGTGGAGAAGTGAACTCATAATAGGCATTCTCCAAAGTCTTCTCGCCTGCAAAATTAGGCATCATCCCTGCCAAGATGCTTTGTGTCGCTATCAGCCGTTCGGGGGAGAAATATGAATTGAATTGTGAATATCTATTTTCAGCCGACCTCGTGCCATAGTCGTGATTGCCAGTACATAGTATATACGGCACAACTGTGTCCAGAGTAGAAAACGCCTCTCTAACAGAAGTCCATTGTTGATAACTGCTTTGGTCGCCACTCCTGCCATTTCCTTTTGGAATATTATTTTGTTCCACTAGGTCGCCCTCGCACAAAACTAGTTTGATATTTAGCTTCTCCTTGTTTTGCTTTATCCATCTTGTCATCAAGGAGAATATAGGCTGGTTTCGTTCAAACTTACTGTAAGTCTGAGGATCGGGCAATACTATCATCGACCACGAAGCACTATCTTCCAGCTCCGCTTGTCCTGACTGCGCACTTATCCCCCCGTACAAGAAAAATAAAAAACTAACTGTGAGTAATATCTTTTTCATTTGCTTTGTTTTTATGTTACCTATTATTTCGTAACTGCATAAGTTTTTTCGTAAAACGTTTCTACAAAAGTAGAAATTATAAATGATATTTAATAATCAAATCACGATGCTCTTTTATCGTATATAGAATCGGTTTCGGACTGTCGCCCCATGTTCTGTATTCCTTTTCGCAAACCACCACACTGTCGGTGTCGGTGGTCATATCAAAATATGTTTTGTTGCTATGCCTGATTATTATTGGAGCGAGGAACTTGCCGCCCTTAATCTCTAACTCAAGCTCTGAGCCGATGATGTACTTCCCGTCGGGCAAAGCCTTACCGCCATTCTGCTTTATGGAGAAGGTGTCCAGCAAATCTAATCGTCCCTCTATCTCCAAGTAGTCAATATTAAGTACCGTTTGGCAATTTGCTACGCAGCAGATGCAGAGAAACAGCAGGGTTATTATTGTGGATTTCATTATTGGTGCAATATATGTCTTAATATAAAAAACCCAGTAGCCAAATAGGAACTTTGTTGCCAATGCTATATTCAATATTGTCTGCCACAATTAAATACTTATCCAAATGACTTACCTGAGATGATGCCTTATTCTTTCCTCCAACTTCCAAGGTCAACTCTCCTATCATGAAATCG
Source organism: Bacteroidales bacterium (assembly GCA_047975005.1). Taxonomy (GTDB): domain Bacteria; phylum Bacteroidota; class Bacteroidia; order Bacteroidales; family Prolixibacteraceae; genus JBKEAJ01. The sequence goes on from JBKECW010000061.1 coordinate 7,835, forward strand.
CCTGCCGAAGGGGAGCTTGTTTCTAAGCCTGCATTTTGTAATTGATTTAATACAAAAGTATCGCGGATGTTCCCGATTTCCGGATCAGCTCGCAAAGCATAAGCTAGATCGGGATTCTCTAAAAACAACTTATCCGAGCATGTAGGTATCTACAGAAGTCATTTTTGACCCCTCGCAAAACATTTTCCTGAAATTCTAATAAAGCATCCATCATCTTGTCGATTTGCTTCGACAAAATGAATACAAAAATGTCGAACGCATTCGACATTTTTGTATTATTCCTATTTGCTTGCCTTTCCCCCTAAACTAACGGTCTACAAAACAGCATGGTGGTCAGAATTGAAAAATCCATCCTTAGGAACTTCGTTGACCACTGCCAAAGAGAAAATGGGGCTTATATTAAAAATCATATATCTATTTTAACATCCAGATAATATCAAATAGTGTTTCATCGGCTTTGTTGAACTGACGTTGAACAGCTTCTGCAACATTTACGGCATTAGTGGAATATTCTGATTGCGGATACAGCCATCGCATTGGCATATGTGTAGCTATGTGCGAAGTACTAATCTTGAAATGGGGTACTCCGTCATTCTCAGTCCCCAAAGCATGTACCTTTGTACGGCGATTATTAAAATATCCTTCCCAATTGGAATTCATGAAATATGCCACCCATCGCTGCATGTTAATCTGCTCAAGTGCATCGTCAACATTGTTTGAACCTACAAAAGCAGAAGATGGATTTTGCCAATATTCCTCAATATCAGTATTCTGAACATCATAAAAAGACATAGAAGCCTCGACTCCCTTTTTATAATATGTTGCGGCATCGGCATTAATCCATTTACGAACACTAGCTTCGGCGATAATAAAATTCAATTCGGCAAAAGTGAATTTACAGTAATCCTCAACTGTCGGGCTCTCATAATATCTCCAGTGAATATTCGATGCATTTTTCTTTATTTCGTCTCCCCAAGCACCACCCGGGTCAAGTCCTGCATAGCTGGAAAATAACGCACGATACTCGTCTTTTTGAGCTTCACTCCATGAATCAGAACCCTCAGGCCATGCAGGCTCTGCGTAAGCAAATAAACGGTAGTCAGTGGTCTGTTTCATATAATCGACAAGCGTAGATGTCAACTTTGTTTTAACTTTGGTCACTGTCTTATCATAAGTGGGAGCTCTGTTGCCATCTAAATCATAAAATTTAAATCGGGGCATATCTTGATTGCTCTCAAATATTGGATAAGTTGCAGGATTTGTAAATACCTTATTGAAATCTTGGGCTATGTTTAAATCTGCATCTGAGGCTTTCATCGACAAATCCATAAGAATCTTGAGTCGATAAGAGTTGCCTAGCTTTTGCCATTTCAAAATATCACCATTATATAATATATCTCCTGTGATTACAGCATCACTATTCTCCAATAATATCTTATTTACATCTTCCAATTCTGATAATATAGATTGAAAAACTGTTTTCTGAGTATCATACTTAGGAGAGAAGTTTCCTTCAGTAGCTTTAAGAGCATCTGTATAGGGAATATCACCAACCTCACGTGTAAGCTCGTAAAACAAAATTTGTTTAAATAGCTTGGCAATTGCCACATAGGCGGGTTGAGCTGCCTCGCTTGCAGACTCCTCCATTAGTTCGGCTTGCTTTAAATCTTCATAAGCACCCAGACCAGTTGTTGACCAACCCCAATATTGTGCAGATTCTGCCCGCTCTGTATAAAATAAAAGTTGACTGGTAAAACCGGCAGTTGCTGGATTCCCATCATAGAAAGTTTTTTCTATTAGCCTCGGCAATAGCAAAGAAGGTGTACCTTCCGAGGGCTTATTTGGGTTGTCCTGATAATCCTCAATGCCACACGACCAAAGCAACAAGAGAAGTCCTAAAACGAATGTCGTATTAATATTATATGTTTTCATGTTGTCTGATTTAAAAATTTAATTTAATATTGAACCCAATATTTCGCGCAGTAGGTACATACAAGCGAGACTCTCCGCTAGACGCATTCACATCCGGATCGATGTTGCCGTCTTCCTTTGTCCACAAAAATAGGTTACGCCCAACAAGAGATACTTCAGCACCTCTCAGGTGTATTTTTTCAGTTATAGTCTTAGGAATACGGTATCCGATTATAACTTCCCTAAGCTTGAAGAAAGTAGCATCAAAAGTACTTGTATTGTATCGACCTGCATTATAATACCGATTAACCCAAGAACGATAGTAGACTGGCACATCGTTTTCTTTGTAAGTACGAGTGTCGCTTATAATTGCTCCATAGGCATCTCGCTCAATCTCGCCCCCAGTAACTATCAGACCATTGCCGATATATGTTTTATTCCCTAAGTTATCAGCATCCCTATAAGCGGAGGTCTCTGAAGTAGCACTTCCTGCATGTAAGCCCGACTCCCACAACTTCTGGTTAAGTCGAGAATAAATCAGACCGCCCCAACGACCATCGATGGAAAACGAGAATGTCA
>JBKECW010000062.1:0-21371 GCA_047975005.1 Bacteroidales bacterium
ATAAGTTGGTTCCATTTTGGCAGTTAAAGCTGTATCTAATGGATGCTTTGGGCAAAAAAGACTTCTATAAGGACTTGTACGAATATATGCGTAACCATGATAATACAGGAGTAACAAACGACGGTTACTATCAGTTAGATTTTGTACGGGCAAGCTGCAAAATTGCAAATCTGGATTTAACAGATTTTTTTGAAGATTGGGGCTTTCTTACTCCTATAGATAGAGATATCAGTGATTATGCCACAAAGCGGTTTACTATAACTCAAGAAGAAATAGATGCTTTAAAAAGCGAGATAGCTACAAAGAACTATCCCAAACCAAAACATAACGATATCTATAAAATAACTGACGACAATGTCTCAGATTATAAGTAAATTCTCATAGATTTATTTAGAGTAAATGAGGGTAGACCCAACAGAGGTTTACCCTTGCTCTTTTTTGTGGCTAACACCATTTATCATCAACCATTAATAATTATATGTTATTTAGGGCTGTACCAATTTATATTTCTTATCGTATAGTTCCACTTGGTATTTTCGCCACATTGCACCTTCAAGAAACACAGGGTGGGGAAGTCTAATGTCCCAATATCCGAGTTTGTGGAGAAGATCTTTTGTAATTTCCAAATTCTCTAGGGCTACGTTGTTTTGTTCCGAAATATCTTTCGACAGGTCGTAGAGCATTGGCAGACGGTCGGGTAGGCGTATCAGCTTCCAATTATCCTTGCGTATTGATGCGCTGATAGTGAATCGCCACAGCATGGTATCGTGGGGAGCGTCTTGTTTTACCTTTGTCAGGTAAGGCATCAGGTTCACTCCGTCAAATAATACAGAGGAGTCTACGATGCCTCCTGCCAATTCATAAAAAGTAGGAGCAAGATCGATCGACATAACAGGATTGTCGTACTCTTGCCCTTTAGGCAGTTTTCCTTTCCAGTGCATTATAAACGGAACGTGTATTCCTCCTTCCAGCAGAGTTCCCTTTTGTCCGTTGTACGGAGCATTCAGTGAAGTGTTTTGCTCGCATGGACCACCATTGTCGCTCAGGAATACCACTAAGGTATTGTCGGCAACGCCGTTATCTTCCAGGGCTTTCATTATTCTCCCCACATTTACGTCGAGTCTGTAAATCATGGCGCAGTATGTACGATGTTTTTCGTTTTCAATATTGCTGAACAGTTTCAAATCCTCCTCAGTAGCTTGCATCGGAGTGTGCGGAGCATTAAAGGAGGCATATAAAAAGAAGGGTTCATCCTTGTGTCTTGCAATAAAATCTACACATTCATCGCCCTTGTCGTCAGTGATATAAGTGATCTTCTGTGGAGTCTTGTAGTTACATTCGATGGGAGCGAGATAGCCTTTACCTTTGGGTTTAGATTTAAAATAATCATGTCCGCCTTTAAGGTATCCCCACATTTCGTCGAAACCTCTGTTTAGAGGGTGGAAAACGCTGTCTTCGCCCAAATGCCATTTGCCGATTAGTCCGGTTTTGTAGCCTAGGTTTTGCAAGCGAGAGGCAATGGTGGTCTCAGTGAGAGGCATGCCGTTGAATGCAGGGTCAAATCCCGGTTGAGGGTTTGCAAGGTTGTTGTCGTGTCCAAATCCTACCTGATTTCTTCCCGTTATCAATCCTGCCCTTGAAGGGCTGCACACAGGGGCTGACACATATCCGTTTTTGCAAAATATGCCTTCGGCAGCAAGTCTGTCGATGTTTGGCGTTTTCATTTGGCTACTTCCGGTTACGCCGAGGTCGCCATATCCCAGATCATCGGCAAGGATTATAATGAAGTTCGGTTTCTTGTCTTGTGCTTGTAATTGACTGCCAATCAGCAGTAATAAAGCTGATAATATTGTTATTCTTTTCATCTGTTTATATTTTGTTTTTTTTATTGTCAGATGTATCTCGCCAATATAATCATTCTCGTATGTGAGAACTTGTTCTCATGGCTCGTTTCATATTATTATTTTTCAAATCTACGATACATTGCATCCATTTGCCGTAGGTGATACGTTAATCGCCTCATATATCAACAAATATATACATTATTTACAATAATTCCCTAGATAGGGAGGGTTATTTTGAAGATGATTTTAAACCAAATTGATTGTTTTGGGTCTGAATATTATTAAGTTAATTCAACAATTAAAGAAGCATGAAGCAATTTGTTATTTCAATGGCGTTATTTACGCTAAACCTATTGATCCTTACGAGTGCTAGCACCTACAAGTACGCATCAAAGAAAAATGTAGAAAATACGGAGCAGACGGACAAGTCTTCCAATATCAGCTACTCTGTTAATCATGATGATAAATATCTGACTGTCAATTTAAATATTGATGACGTACAAATTCAGCGGGAGCTGATGATGAGAGGGCTAAACGTTTGGATAGATCAAAGTGGAAAGAAAGCTGAGACTTTCGGTATCAAATATCCCGTGATAGACAGAGACGATGAAGATGCTGATACACAGAGAGAAATGCCTCCCCGACGAAGGGGAGATGACAGTGCTGAGAAACCTGACATTAGCGAAATGATGAAAGCTATGTTTACAGAGTTTCAGAATAGTGCCAAGTCTGTGGAGCTATTGGGTTTTGTCAGCGAGGGTAGTGTGCAACGAATCACTGAGCAGCAGGAAAATCCACTAGTGCTTGCCGATATAGATATGGACGACGACGGTGTTATGCATTATACAGTACAAATCCCTCTTGAAAATATATTCACCGATAGTAAATACGACGATGGGAAGCTAAGTTTGTCTATCAAGTTTGAAGAAAAGCAGATGCCCCAAAGAGGTGGAGGACAAGGCATGGGTACTCCTCCTAGTGGTGGTGGAATGGGAGGTCCCGGCGGCGGAGGCGGCGGAATGCCACCATCGGGTGGTGGCGGTGGTCGTCCGCCACAAGGACAGGGCGGTCAGCCTGGAGGCAGTCAATCGCAATCGAGTGTTGATTTTTGCATAAAAGCAGAGCTTATAGATTAAGAGCTAAGTTCAGAAATTAGGGCATCTGAGTTATAGTGCTAAGGGTCAAGATTAGCAAAATTAGGATGCCTTTAAGAAAGTATGATTTGAATATTGCATATAGTTATTTTGCCTAAAAAAAAACAAAAGAGGGTGCCGCTTTTTAGGCACCCTCTTAATTTACTTACAAAGGGATATTTCCGTGTTTTTTGGGAGGGTTTGCCTCGTTTTTGTTTTTGGTCATTTCTAGAGCTTGAATCAGTTTAAATCGCGTGTCCTTAGGCAGGATAATTTCGTCTATGTATCCCAGCTCTGCAGCTTTGTATGGATTGGCAAAATTGTCTCGGTAGTCGTCTACACGCTTTGCTTTTGACTCGACATCAGAATCGTTTCTAAATATAATGTTTACAGCGCCTTCTGGTCCCATGACAGCAATCTCGGCTGTGGGAAAAGCAAAATTAATGTCTGCCGCCAGATGTTTAGATGCCATAACATCGTAAGCTCCGCCATATGCTTTTCGTGTTATAACTGTAATCTTGGGAACTGTTGCTTCGGCGTATGCATATAATAATTTTGCGCCGTGCTTTATTATTCCTCCATATTCTTGTATGGTACCAGGCAGGAAGCCGGGGACATCCACAAAGGTAACTAATGGGATATTGAATGCATCGCAGAAACGAATGAAGCGCGCACCCTTTATAGAAGAGTCTATATCTAATACCCCTGCAAGGTAATCCGGCTGGTTTGCAACAATTCCTACGGTTTTACCATTCATACGTGCAAATCCCGTAATTATATTTCGTGCATAATGTGGCATAAGTTCAAAGAAGTGTTCATGGTCAATTACTTTGTTTATCAAATCGTGCATATTATACGACTTATTAGGGTCTGACGGTATAAGTTCTTGCAGTTCTATTGTTTCTCTTCTGATGTCATCGGTGCAGGCTATCGTAGGAGAATCTTCAAGATTGTTGGATGGCAAGAAACTCAATAGTTCGCGAATCATCATTAATGTGTGTTCATCATCGTCTCCCATAAAGTGAGCAACACCACTTTTTGAGTTATGAGTCATAGCTCCACCGAGTTCTTCTTTATCAACTTCTTCGTGGGTAACGGTCTTTATTACATCTGGACCTGTTACAAACATGTAGCTGGAATCTTTTACCATGAAAATAAAGTCCGTAAGGGCAGGCGAGTACACAGCTCCTCCGGCGCAAGGTCCCATTATTGCCGAAATTTGTGGAATAACACCTGATGCTTTCACATTTAGGAGGAATATGTCTCCATAACCAGCAAGACTCTGCACTCCTTCCTGTATACGAGCTCCGCCTGAATCGTTGAGTCCAATCAGAGGAGCTCCCATTTTTAGAGCAAGTTTGCCAACTTTTAATATTTTGTCTGCATTTGTGCGGCTGAGAGATCCTCCGAAAACTGTAAAATCTTGTGCAAATACATAAACCAAACGCCCGTCGACCTTGCCATATCCCGTAACGACACCATCGCCCAAATACACCGTCTTTTCCATGTCAAAGTTGGTGCATTTGTGAGTTGCCAATTTATCAAGCTCGACAAATGTGCCCAAATCTAAAAATATGTCTATCCTCTCGCGAGCTGTTAATTTCCCTGCGCTATGCTGTTTCGCTTTTCGTTCTTCGCCACCTCCTGCTTCTGCTTGAAGTGAGTGTTCTCTATATTTATTGTATTTTTCTTCTAGACTTTGCATGATTTTCTTTTTTTTGATTTATTAGCTTGCTTCTATTTCTATTAAGGGCTGATTTCCTTCTACGGCATTACCCTCTGATACATGTACTGCTTTTACTATGCCGTTGCTAGAACACTTGTATTCACTTTCCATTTTCATTGCAGAAACGATAATAACAGTTTGGTCTTTTTCGACAGTATCACCTTGGGCTACTAGTATTTTCACTATTTTTCCTGGCATAGGTGTTGATATTATATTACCGCCAAGTTCTAGCTGTGATTTTGCTCTGGCTCTGTAACGACTTACCGCATCAAGTATTTCAATTTCGTAATAGCGGTCTATTGTGTTTACATTATATTGATTAGGTGTTGCTCCCTCAACCATTTCGATGCTGAGCGATTTTCCATTCATCAGTATAGAGTATGCATTAGATTCGACCTTTTCAATATCTAGGTCGTAAGTGCGACTGTCTATCTGAACTTTGTACCTAGATCCCTCATGTTCAAGGATATTTATTTTGGCATTTCTTTCGCCAATTTTTAACTCTAATGACATGCTGATAGTTTTAAAATGTGTTGATATTTCGTCTTCTTGAATATTCCTTCCATGCTGAATTTTCGGACTCTGTTTGCAGAGTCTTCTTGCCATTTATTTTCATCTTTTCGGTGTAGTCTAGATAGGCAATCATCAATGCTATATCCTCTTCGTAATTGGCAGTGTCTTCATTTTCAGAGACGAGGAAATCTAGATTCTTCTCAATAAATCCGGTGTCATAATGCCCCTCGGCAAAATCAGGCGTTTCCATTATTTTAGATACGAAAGGTATAGATGTCTTTACACCTGTGATTTTATATTCGTACAGAGCTCTCTTCATTCTTGCGATGGTCTCTTTCCTGCTAGGAGCCCAAGCGATTAATTTTGATATCATTGGATCATAGTGGAATGGTATTTCGTAACCCTCATAAACATATCCGTCGGTGCGTATGCCAAGGCCGAGAGGTTCTGATATATTACTGACTAATCCCGGACAAGGCATAAAATTATTCATGTGATCCTCGGCATATATCCTGCATTCTATGGCATGTCCATTCTGTTTTATTTCTTCTTGTTTGAAAGGTAGTGGCAAACCATTGGCGACATTTATTTGTGCCTTGACAAGGTCTATGCCGGTAACGCGCTCAGTGATAGGGTGCTCTACTTGTAGGCGGGTGTTCATCTCCAAGAAATAAAAGTTTAGTTGGTTATCAACTAAGAATTCTACCGTTCCTGCGCCAACATAGTTTACAGACTTAGCCGCATCGATAGCTCTTTTGCCCATTTCGTTGCGTAGCTCCGGAGTCATTAAGGGGGACGGTGTTTCTTCCACAACTTTTTGATGCCGTCGTTGCACAGAGCATTCTCGTTCAAATAGATGCACATAGTTCCCATGTTGGTCTGCCATTATTTGAAATTCTATATGATGGGGACCTGCAACATATTTCTCAATGTAAATAGTGTCATCACCAAAGGCAGATAAGGCCTCAGACTTTGCCATTTCGTATGCTGCTACTACTTCATTTTCTTCTCTGACCAGACGCATTCCTTTTCCGCCACCGCCGGCACTTGCTTTTATCATAACCGGATACCCGATCTCCTTGGCAATTTCTTTTAGGCGTTTGTGGCTTGTTATATTTTCGTCGGTACCCGGGACCACTGGTACTCCCGATTTTATCATTAGCTCTCTAGCTGTTAGTTTATCGCCCATCGTGTTGATTGCGTGTATAGAAGGACCTATAAATATAATTCCTGCATCGCTTATCTTTTGAGCAAAAGTCGCATTCTCTGAGAGGAAGCCATATCCTGGATGGATAGCATCTACCTTAGATTTTATAGCAACTTCTATGATTTTGTCTATGTTTAAATAGCTTTCTGATGAGCTTGCTGGACCTACACAGTATGCTTCGTTGGCATATCTGACATGCATGGCTTTGCGATCGGCTTCTGAGAAAATGGCAACAGAGGAAATTCCCATTTCTCGACAAGAGCGCATTACCCTTACTGCAATTTCGCCCCTATTGGCAACTAATACTTTTTTAATCATAAGGAATGAATTTTCATTGTTTATGTATAATACACAGACCATTGCTCATAGTGGAGTGTAATGTCTATGTTATCACAAAGGTGTAGATAAAATCTCACTTTTCGAGCTGATTCAGCACGAATTTACAGCGCGTATTTTCTGATATTTAAGAGATAGAGAGACTCTGGAGTGGCTGCTGTGCTAATTGTGTATTTTGCTTTGAAAAAGGTGTATGTAGTTGTGTATTAGTTAGATATCGGTCATGTAGAGTATTGGGCGCTAGTAATTATTTAAAATTGTTGCCAATTGTACCAGCGACTTTATATATTTTATCTATGAGCTCATAATTTTTTTGTTTTTTTCGAATATTAGAACGAAAAAATTGAAAAATGTAAGAGTTTTAGTCTAAATCATGTTTGTGAACTCCTTTTACAGCTCCTCCCGAAGGGGCAGCGGAGTTTTGGAACGACGCATCCCATGCCAATGCTTCTGCCGTACTACATGCTATGGAGGGCACTGACGGTACGCACATCGCAGCCTGCTCCTCGAAAATACTTCTCGATTTTGTCTTTTCCTGCCATTTTGTCGGCAGGGTTCAGGCGCATTGCCACGTCCATAAACTCCTTGTAGAGGAAAGGCACACGCACCTCCACTCCAAAAGAACACAGAGATTTGTTGGCACGCAGGCAGTTTGCTGAGCTTGCGCAAGGTTTCCTAGTGGAACTCCTCGGCGTTGGGTGCTTTATGGAAATAGAGATAGCCGCCAAAAATTTCATCAGTACCTTCTCCTGTCAGCCCCATTTTAATGCCTATTGACTTTATCACCCTTGCCAGCAAATACATTGGCGTGAATGCGCGAATAGTCGTGACATCATAGGTTTCAATGTGGTATATCACGCCTCTCATTGCGTCTAGCTCTTCTTGTATTGTATAATGTATTTCGTGGCGTACAGAGCCTATGTGGTCGGCAACCTTCCGAGCGGCAGCAAGGTTGGGCAAACCCTCCAGACCGATAACGAAAGAGTGCAACTGAGGGCACCAAGCCTCATTTTATCGTCCGACTCAACGCAAGATTTAGAAAATTTCTTTGCCAAAGCAGAGGTTATAGACGAATCCAGTCCTCCCGACTCGGGGTTCACAATAGCCAGACGCTCGTGAGCAATTATCACTTTTTCACCACAATATATACCCCGCCCAGTTCGGTCCTCTATGTCTTAGTTTTTTAGCTTGCTCTAGCACCTGCTTCCTTAGCAGGGTAGAGTCTGTCTTTAGGTTAAATACACCTACAATTCCGCACATAATTTTCGTTTCTTTTTGCTTTGTCTTTGAAACGGATATAAGCTTTTCTGCTTTAAATTCATTATTTGGAGGAGTTTTTTTGTTAGATTGTCGGATGTGTGGCGCTATGACGCGATATGCAAACAGCCGGCGTGGCAATCTGTTATTTGTTGCCGGAAAATGTAGGGGCGCACCTGCATGTGCGCCCTGTATTTCGGTGTTTTTATTTTGTTCGGTGTCGACAGAATAGCCGGGCAGACACGCAGGTCTGCCCCTACAGGCTTCTGTATTACGATTGTATTTATCATTTGAATGATGACTGTTCATTAATCATTAACCGAGGTTAATTCTGTTTTGGGTTCAATTCATCATCATTCCATTTCAGGGGATTTTCGCCTATATAATCTAATATCTTTTGATATGCTTTATCGTTTCGGATTATGTGCTCGTAGTAATTGCGCTGCCAGAATTTACCATCGAATGTGTGCCAGCCATGATTTTTAACACCATTAATGTAATCGTTGGTAGACATTGTTTTAAACCATTGTACAACACGGTGTAGGGGCGCACCTGCGTGTGCGCCCTGTATTTCGGTGTTTTTATTTTGTTCGGTGTCGACAGAACAGCTGGGCAGACACGCAGGTCTGCCCCTACAATTGGTATTTTTATTTTGTTCGGTGGTGTTTGGTGATTTTATCTGTATTATACAATGAAAATGATTTGGCATCACAACCATTTCCAAACATTTTATATTTGAAAATTTATTTTCGATTTCATAATACCATCTCCCCACCATTCTGCCGGCATCATTCAAAATCATTTCTTCATTTTCTATATGTCCAAACAGGCATTCCTTTTTGTGTGTGCATATTGTTATAAAATACAAACCTTCTGCCGAATAATCGTAATTCGGCAAACGGATGGAATGCCGATGGTGAATATCAGGATTGTATTTCATTGTGTTGATGTATTTGCTGTAGGGGCACACCTGTGTGTGCGGTGTGCATTATGAGATATTGGATTTAATTTGCTGTTTGTTAACCAGATTTCTAAAGTCGGAGCCGGAAGGAGATTGGAAGACTTGTAGCTCAAAAGTTTGGATATTTGCAAATATAAAGTCAAAAATATCAGCCTGAATTCCCTCATATTTTACCCATTCTTTGTTACTACTAAAGGCGTATATCTCTAGCGGGATGCCTTTTTCAGTAGAATCTAATTGACGTACCATGAGGGTCATGTTTTTGTTTATGTCAGGATGTTCTTTTAACATTTGAGTCAGATATTCTCTAAAAATACCAAGGTTTGTCTGTTTTCTTCCATTGCCGATATTGAGGTCTTCAGGGGAGATATTATTTTTTGTGTTAAAGCTGTTTATTTCGTTTTGTTTTTTCTCGATGTAGTCGTGTATAGACTTGAGTCCTTTTAATTTATTCAGCAGCTTGTCGTCGCAAAACTTTACGCTATTAGCGTCAATAAATATGCTTCTTTTTATTCGTCTTCCCCCAGACTCTTGCATTCCTCTCCAGTTTTGGTATGAATCAGTAATTAAAGAGTATGTCGGGACGGATGATATGGTTTTATCCCAATTCTGAACTTTTGCCGACAGTAGACCTATCTCAAGAACTTCACCATCAGCATTATGAGATGGCACGGTAACCCAGTCGCCTGGCTCGATAGAATTGTCCATGGCAATTTGAATACTGGAGACCACCCCTAAAATAGAGTCCTTAAACACTAAAATGAGTATGGCTACCATTGCGGTCATGCCGGTAAGTATCTTGGACATGTTGGTTCCGGTAATGATAGAAAACATGAGAAGCAGAATAACAAACAACGATAATATTTGTCCCATCTGAATGTAGCCCTTTATAGACAGGCGTTTTGAGAGTTTACTCAATTTAAACATGTCGTTCAATGCATTCAGCGTCCTGTAAATCAATAACTGGACGAAGATCAACGTATATATCCTTGCCAGTTTGTCGCTTATCAGTTGGATAGTTTCATTTTGGTATAGCTGCGCAGTAAACAAAATTATTGTTGCAGGTACTAGATGGGCAAGTGTTCTGAATACACTATTATCTACCAGAGTGTTGTTCCATTTTGCTTTGCTGTTTTTTATTATAGGGACTATTATTCTGCCTAGTGTGAATTTTGTAATGTAGAATAGAACAAAAGAAGATATAGTGGTTATTACTAATATAATCAGGTCGTTAGTGGTTGCAGAAGTATTAAAGCGTAATATATTTTTTAATTCCTCAGTGTATTTCTCGTCTATGAAATATAACATAATAATTGCTCTTGTAAGAAAAATAAGTATCTTTAACGAGCACAAAAGTAATAAAAGTGGATGACAGCGAAGGTCTTGTTTTGATTATTGTTGTCTAAAAAATATAAACATAAAAATGAAATCTTTAATTCTATCTATTCTTCTTGTGTTGCTAGGATCATCACAAGTGTTCTCAAATAACTATTACGATAAGCATTTTACGAACGAACGCATGCGTATTGATTATTATATGTATGCCCAGAAAGATGCCATTGAGGTGAAAATTAAAGATATAACCAAAGAGCCTCATTGGGCGGGAGTAAGAAACGAAAATCTACAAAAATCATACGGCGGAAATTTTAAATATAGATTGATTGACATTGAAAGCGACTCAATTATATTTGAAAGAGGCTTTTCATCAATGGTGGAGGAGTGGCAGAGTAGTGATTTGAAGGAAGAAAAACGCCGTTTTGAGATGGTTGCCATAATGCCTTTCCCAAAGAGCGACGTGAGTTTTGAAATATTGCAGTGGGATATGCACAAAGGAAAGTATGATTTTGTATACTCCTCAAACATTGACGTCGAGGATATAAAGGAAGCTCTTTTAGAGTCTGTGAATATAGATGTAGCCAGCAGTACTTCTGTGGATGTAGTTATTTTGTCAGAAGGGTATACAAAAGAGCAGGAGTCTATTTTTATTTCTGATTGTAATCGCTTTACAGAGTATATGTTTAATGTTGCACCATTCGATTCTCTAAAAGCAGACTTTACGATAAGAAATGTTTTTGCTCCATCGGAAGATAGTGGTACAAGTATGCTTGACGGCAAAACAAAATTAGAAACAAATTATGGCTCTTCGTTTTATACCTTCGAAGAACCAAGGTACTTAACAACAGAATCTATGTTCAGTGTGCACAATGCCATTGCAGGCATAGACTACGACTATATAATAATACTAGTCAACACAGACGTGTACGGAGGTGCTGGCTTTTATAATACATACGCAATTACATCTGCCCACAACACAGCATCTATGGAGGTTTTCATACATGAGTTTGGGCATAGTTTTGCCGGTCTTGCTGATGAATATTTTTATGAGCATGATGATGTTCTTGACGGAATGTACAGCATTCTTGTTGAACCATGGGAGGCAAATATTACATCAAGGGTTGATTTTTCTTCGAAATGGGAGGATATGATGAAAGACGGCATTAGAGGACTTGGACTTTACGAGGGGGCAGGATACCTTACAAAAGGTATGTACAGAGGTGAAGACAATTGCATGATGAGGGCATTGAGCTATCCTTTTTGTGCAGTTTGTCGCCGACAGATCATAAACATAACTCAATACAACATAGGCGAATAATAGCCTATGGTAATTAATGTGTTGGGATGCTGCTTGGCAATTTCTTGATTGATAGATGTATGCGCTGTCATGATGCAGGGCTGTGATAGTATATAAGTTTAGAGATTATAAAAATAACTTCAAATGAAGTATCTTTGAAGTTTCAAGAAAATATATACACATGACAGATTTATTAGATGGCCTTAACGATGCTCAGCGAGAGGCTGTTGTAAATATAGAAGGTCCATCATTAGTAATTGCAGGGGCAGGCTCGGGAAAGACTCGTGTACTCACGATGCGTATTGCGAATTTGCTAAACAATGGTGTCGCTCCCTATGAGATTTTATCGCTTACTTTTACCAACAAGGCCGCACGCGAGATGAAAGAACGTATTGCTAGCGTAGTGGGGAAAGAGCGAGCTAGATACTTGTGGATGGGGACTTTCCACTCTATTTTTTCAAGAATATTGAGGGAGCAAGCTGACATGCTTGGCTATCCGACCGATTTCACTATTTATGACACTGCCGACTCCAGAAATCTCATAAAGTCGATATGCAAGGATTTAGAGCTTAGCGACAAGACTTATAAGCCGGCAACAGTATTGGGGCGCATATCGAAGGCGAAAAATAATCTTATTTCGCCTATGGCGTATGCTCAGAATGCAGATGTTTTGAATTTTGATACCTATATTCGCATGCCTCGTATCTGTGAAATATACAAAGAGTATGCAAAGCGGTGTACTATGTCGGGAGCAATGGATTTTGATGATTTACTATTCAACACAAATGTTCTATTTCGCGATTTTCCGGAGGTTTTGCATAAATATCAAGAGCGCTTCAAGTACTTTCTTGTGGATGAGTATCAGGATACAAACTTTTCTCAATATCTGATAGTTAGGAGGCTGGCAGAGCGTAGCAATAATATTTGTGTGGTGGGCGACGATGCTCAAAGTATATACTCCTTTCGTGGTGCTAGGATTGAAAACATATTGAATTTCAAGAAGGATTACCCCGAGTTAAAAACCTTTAGATTAGAGCAAAATTATCGTTCCACACAAACCATTGTCAATGCTGCAAATTCGGTTATTAAAGCTAATAAAAATCAGATTTTCAAAAATGTTTTCTCCGAAAATGAAGAGGGGGATAAGATTACTGTTAGTGGAATGCTTACTGATAAAGAAGAGGGGTATGTTGTTGCTAATGAAGTGTTAGGCTTGCACATGACAAAGCATATTCCTTACAAAGATATCGCTATATTATACAGAACCAACTCTCAATCTCGTATTTTCGAGGAGGCTTTTCGTCAAGTTAATGTCCCATATAAAATTTATGGTGGCTTGTCATTCTATCAGCGTAAAGAGATAAAAGATGTAATCTCTTATATGCGCTTGATAGTAAACTCTAAAGACAATGAGGCACTAAAAAGAATAATCAACTATCCAAAACGAGGAATAGGGATTGGAACAATTTCTAAATTGGAGGTTTATGCAAACTCTAAAGAAATGTCAATTTGGGACGCCCTTAGAAAACAATTGCAAATCAACAACTTGGGCTTTAATAATGGGACTCTCTCTAAACTCAAGATCTTTCACTCTTTGATTGCGACGTTAAAGAGTGATGTCGAGAACAGCGATGCATATGATGCCGCAGACGCAATCGTTAAGACATCGGGTATTATGAGTGAACTATATAACGACAAAACGCCTGAAGGAGTGAGCCGATACGAAAATCTGGAGGAGTTGCTCAACGGTATAAAGGAATTTTCTATAGACGCATTAGAACAAGGTTTAGAGAATAGTCTTTCGGCATACATGCTTGACGTTTCTTTGCTTACCGACCAAGATGAGAAGAATGTAGAGGATGATGATTTTGTAACACTAATGACTATACATGCTTCCAAAGGACTGGAATTTCCTGTCATATTTATTGTCGGTGTAGAAGAGGGGCTATTTCCAAGCCTTAAAACATCACAAGACAATGAAGAAGGCGCATTAGAAGAAGAACGTAGACTTTTTTATGTTGCCTTGACAAGAGCTGAGAAAAAAGCATACATTTCGTTCTGCAACAGTCGTTATACATGGGGTGAGACTAAGATGCCCAAGCCAAGTCGATTTATATACGATGTAGATATGCGTTTTGTGGAAGCGTCGGAACACACTTTGCGACAGCTGAAAAAGAATGCAGCGCAGTGCTCGGAAGGAATTGCGCCGCACAGTATATCTAATCTGCCAACTAATCCTCAGGGGTATAAGTCTAGGTTGGCAAAGATTAATCCGAACAATTCAACACAAAATAGAAACACTACTCCAGAACGAAAAGGGACAGATATAAAAATACTGAACGTGGGAATGAAGGTGGAACACAATAGGTTTGGAAAAGGCACAATCATCAAATTAATCGAAGATGGTCCTAACTCTAAAGCTACAGTGCTTTTTGATGTGGTAGGGTGTAAGAGTCTAATACTGACTTACGCCATGTTGACTCCGGTAATGGAGACCTAATGTGTTAATGTGATGATGTATGACCACCGTCCCCTGATTGAGGCTGTTTGTCCGAAAATCTGAAAAAAAAATAAAAAATGGACTTTGAAATAATTTCGGAATATAAACCCACTGGCGATCAACCAGCTGCAATCAAGCAGCTGGTTGATAATGCATTGTGCGACATTCCTGCTCAGACTCTTTTGGGAGTAACAGGTTCGGGCAAGACTTTTACGATGGCAAATGTCATTGAGCGACTTAACAGACCAACACTTATACTGTCGCACAACAAAACGCTGGCAGCACAGCTCTACGGTGAGATGAAAGCCTTTTTTCCTAATAATTTGGTGGAGTATTTTGTATCATACTACGACTACTATCAACCCGAGGTGTATCTGCCGACCTCCGATAAATACATTGAGAAAGACTTGGCGATAAATGACGAAATTGAAAAGTTGCGTATAAGCACTACTTCGGCATTGTTGAGCGGAAGGCGAGATGTACTTGTAATATCTTCGGTGTCATGTCTTTACGGGATTGGCAATCCTGATGATTTTTATTCTAACGTCGTCAAGCTAAAAGTTGGAGATGAACCCGGTCGTAATGCACTGCTATTAAGGCTTGTAGACGCCTTGTATTCTCGTAGTGATTTGGACTTGAAAAACGGAACATTCAGGGTCAAGGGCAATACTCTTGATGTGTATCCTGCCTTTGGGGAGAACGCTATTCGCATTATCTTTTGGGATGAAGAGATAGACGAGATTCAAATTATTGATCCTTTTACGGCAAGGACTCTTGACAGTGTTCAAGATATAACAATTCATCCTGCAAATATCTTTGTTACTACTAAAGATAGCATGAAACGGGCTATATATGATATACAAGATGACCTGGTAAAGCAGATTGACTTTTTTAAAAGTGAGGGAAAAAATATTGAAGCTGAGCGTATAAAGGAGAGGGTAGAGTTTGACATGGAAATGATGAAAGAATTGGGTTATTGTCCGGGTGTTGAGAACTACTCTCGATACTTTGACCGACGCAGTGCCGGCTCACGTCCTTTCTGTCTTTTGGATTACTTCCCCAAGGACTTTATGCTATTTGTAGACGAGAGTCATGTAACATTACCTCAGATACACGCAATGTATGGCGGCGACAGGTCGAGAAAGATAAATTTGGTGGACTACGGCTTTAGGCTTCCTGCGGCACTTGACAATCGCCCTTTAAAATTTGAGGAGTTTGAGGGTATGCTCAATCAGATTGTTTATGTCAGTGCTACTCCTGCAAAATATGAGCTTGAAAAATCGGAGGGAATAGTGGTGGAGCAGCTTATTCGTCCAACAGGACTATTAGACCCGATAATAGAAGTGCGCCCTACGCAGACGCAGATTGACGACCTTTTAAACGAAATCAACATACGTATCGAAAAAAACGAAAGGGTGCTTGTAACAACGCTGACCAAGCGTATGTCGGAAGAGCTGAGTGCCTTTCTGATAGAGGCGGGAGTAAAGGCTCGTTATCTGCATTCGGATATCGACACGCTAGAGCGCATCGAGATATTGGAACAGCTCCGCAATGGCAGTTTTAACGTTTTGGTAGGTATCAATCTATTGCGTGAGGGACTAGACCTGCCTGAGGTGTCTTTGGTAGCAATATTGGATGCCGACAAGGAGGGGTTTCTGCGCTCGGAGGTATCTATGACACAAACGGCAGGGCGTGCGGCGCGGAATGTAAACGGGACGGTGATTATGTATGCCGACAAGATAACGGGTTCTATGCAGCGCACCATCGACAACACCAACTACCGACGCGAAAAGCAGTTAAAGTACAATGCTGAGAACAATATTACGCCTATGCCTATTGTTAAACCGACAAGAGAAATTGTAGGTTACGACAGAGCTGCTAAATCAGAAACGACATATTACGAAAATGAGGGTAAAGGTGAAGTTGCAGCCGACCCTGTTGTGCAATATATGTCAAAGCCTGCGTTGAAAAAGAGCATAGCCAAACTCAACAGCGACATGAAGAAAGCTGCCAAAGAGCTTGACTTTATGGAGGCAGCTCGCCTACGCGACGAGATGTTTGCTTTGCAGAAGATGCTTGACAAATAAGTTTAAACAAAAGTTAGCGTAATATGCACGCTAGAATAAGGATCCTTAGTTTATGCTTATTTAGGATATTTTTTCGTGTGTCGCGAGTGTTCTGTCAATTGTACTGTTCTTAAAACGACAACAAATAAATATGGCATTATCCCATCAAAAATCCCTACCTTTGGAAGTGAATTGTAGAAAGAAATAGCATGAACGAAAAGGATATACTCACTCATCTGGGTGCGAAAAGTGCGTCGCCTGCGAGTTACGATAAGTCGCTGCTGGAACGTGTGCCACGCTCTATCAATAGGAAGCAGTATAATATTAAGGGGAGCGAGTTTGTGGGGTTAGATCTTTGGCATCACTATGAAGTTAGTTGCCTGACCAGCTGCGGATTGCCGGTGTCGGGGGTGATGAAGATTGCTGTTCCTGCAATCTCGGAGTATATAGTCGAGAGCAAGTCGCTGAAATTGTATTTTAACTCTTTTAATATGGAACGCCTGGCGGAGACAAAAGCCTTGTCGATAGAAAGAATGAAGCAGCTTGTGCGTGCAGATTTGTCCGAATTATTAGAAGCTGAGGTGTATTTACAGTTCTTTGACAACGACACATTGCTCTCAGGCTCGTCCTTGACGGACTTCTCTTGCATTGACAATCTTGAAGGAGTAGAAAGGCTTAGCTTCACTGACTTTAATGAAAATCCTGCATTGCTGCAGCCAAAGCAGGGCAATGGCAAACCTCAAATCATTATGTCTCACCTTTTGCGAAGTAATTGTAAGGTTACTCATCAGCCCGATTGGGGTTCGATATATATTAGTATTGAGGGCAACAAACATATTGACGAACACAGCTTGCTGAGATATATCGTATCGTTCAGAAACGAAAATCATTTTCACGAAGAGATCTGCGAGATGGTTTATAAGCGGATTTTTGAGCTGTTAGTGCCTGATAAACTGATGATTGCATGCCTTTATACACGGCGTGGAGGCATTGATATTTGTCCGCTTAGAACAACTCACAAGGATTTGCTGCCCGATTTGTTTGTTGATGTTAATAGTTTGTATGAATTGGCTGTTAGGATGTGATATTTTTATAGGTCTTTTTAGCCTTTCTGTTTTATTTTGAAGCGAAAAAGCATTACTTTTGTGCTTTTAACAATAATATAAAGAGAAAGAATGTCAAATCAAAATAGGGGGCTATTTAGTAGTAAGTTTGGAATAATAGCTGCCACGGTTGGTTCGGCAGTAGGATTGGGGAATATTTGGCGTTTCCCTTATGTGGCAGGCGAGAACGGCGGTGGTGCTTTCCTGATAGTTTATTTATTTTTTGTGTTAGCCATCGGCATTCCTGTGCTTTTTGCCGAGTTGATAATTGGTAGGAGTGCACACAGCAACGCCGTAGGGTCGTTCAAGAAGTTAGCGCCAAAAACGTCATGGCATCTTGTCGGGGCAATGGGAGTTTTGGCTTCTTTTCTGATTTTGTCGTACTATCTTGTGATTGCCGGATGGACTTTAGAATATCTGTATCAGTCGATTGCCGACAATCTGGCAGGTAAGAATACAGTAGAGCTAAAAGGGATGTTCGACAGTTTTGTAGCATCTCCGGGTCGTACGCTAATGTGGTTTTTTGTGTTTATGTTGATGAATGTTATCATCATATCGGCAGGAGTGGAGAAGGGTATAGAGCGATTCTCTAAGTTTCTTATGCCCCTGTTGGTATTGCTTTTGGTGGTTATAGGTATTCGCTCGGTAACACTCGAAGGTGGACAAAAAGGTTTGGAATTTTTGTTTAAGCCCGACTTCTCGAAAGTAACTATTGACGTGGTGCTGGAGGCACTCGGGCAGGCATTTTTCTCACTTAGTATCGGCATGGGGGCAATAATTACTTACGGTTCTTACATTAGGAAGGAGGATAATATCGGGGCGACTTCGTTTACTGTTGCTATTGCCGACACACTCATTGCCATATTGGCAGGAGTTGCTATTTTTCCTGCTGTTTTTGCTTTCGGCATTGACCCAGCAGAGGGTACCAACCTAATATTTACTACCGTCCCAAATGTTTTTCAAAGAATGACAGGAGGATACATTTTTTCAATATTTTTCTTTTTGCTGATTGCTGTAGCCGCATTGACATCAACGCTGTCCTTGTTTGAAGTTATAACAAGCTACCTGATAGAGGAATTTAAAATGAAGCGCAAGGTGGCTTCCATTGTTACGGCAGTGTCGATAGGTATTACAGGTAGTATTGCAACACTGTCGTCTAATCATATCTTAAATCTCAATATATTCGGTTTGTCAATATTCGATTTCTTGGATTATGTTACGGCAAATATCATGCTTCCCTTGGGAGGCTTGTTTATAGTGATATTTGTAGGGTGGGTGTTCAAAAAGAAAAAGGTGTTGAAAGAGATACGCCACAGCAAACACTACAAGGCACGTTATCTGCCTGCTATGATGTTTATTATAAAATTTATAGCACCTGTTGCCATAACTATTATCTTTCTTAATAAGATATTGTGATTTAAACAGCGATATTTATTTGTCGAACTGCTTAAGTTTAAGGTTTAATAATCTTTCCGTCTGCGTCACCTCTCGTTCAAAAAGGCGAGGCAATTTGTATTTTATTAGTCATTTACAATAAAAAAACGTGGATACTCATTTGCATCCACGTTTAATAAGTTGCTATGTTGCAGTTATTTACTGCTTAGAAATTTCTTCAAATCTGCGGTTTACTTCATTCCAATTCACCACATTCCAAAAAGCCTCAATATATCCGCCTCTTTGATTTTGATACTTAAGGTAATAGGCATGCTCCCATACGTCAAGAGCAAGAAGAGGAGTACCTTGTATGTCAGATGTAGACATCAATGGATTATCTTGATTTGCAGTGTTGCCGACTTCCAATTCTCCTGCTTTATTTACCACCAACCATGCCCAACCACTGCCAAACTGAGTAGCTCCTTGTTTCGCAAATTCCTTTTTAAAATCATCTAGCGAGCCGAATTTTGCAGTTATAGCATCAAGCAACTCTTTCGACGGTTCGCCGCCATTGGGACTTAGATTTGCCCAAAACAATGTATGATTGTAATATCCGCCACCATTATTTCTAATGCCTGCGCTGTATTTTTCAATATTGGCAAAAATATCCTGCATCGACGCACTCTCCAACTCCGTACCTTTAATTTCGTCCGTAAACTTGGTAAAATAGCCCTTATGGTGCTTACTATAATGTAGTTCCATCGTCTGAGCATCAATATAAGGCTCAAGAGCATCGTAAGAATATGGAAGCTCGCTAAAAGTGTGTCCTTCTGCTTTTGCTCCCGTACAATTTCCTAGAAGTGGTACTGACAGCACTATTGCTAACAATGCTATCAAATTGAATGATTTGTTTTTATTCATGTTTATATATTTATGATTAATTTGCACACAAATATCACAAATAGTTTTGTTATTGAAGCTATCGTTGGATATAGAAAATATTTATCGACGTAAAAAGCACTATATTGCAAACAAAATAAAACAATTACAGACATGGACGAACACAGGAAACTGGAGAATATGCTTGAAATGGTGATGCTATTGTCCGACGGCTATGGTAAAACCATTGAAGAAATCGCTGAACGCTACGATATTACCGAAAGGACAGTAGAGCGATATATCAAGACTTTCCGAGATATTGGTTTTGTAATACCTCGTCCTAAAAATAGTTATTACAGAATTGAGAAACTTGCAGATACACATAGAGGTCTTAACAAGTTATTATACTTTTCGGAAGAGGAAGCCTTTGTACTTAAAAATATATTATTTTCACTTGACGAGAGTAATCCGATTAAACAAAATCTTCTTGCCAAGCTCAATGCTCTTTGTGATTCGGGTCGTCTTGCCGAAATTGTCTGTAATAAAAAGAACTCCGAGAATATTCATCGCCTAAGCTCTGCTATAAAAGAAGAGAGGCAAGTCCTTTTAAGAGACTATCAATCAGCCAACAGCAACGAGCGGAGAGACCGCATTGTTGAGCCTTTTGAGTTCACCTCCAACTATGTTTCAATATGGGCTTACGATGTTGAAGCTCAAATCTGTAAGGTCTTTAAAAACACTCGTATTAAATCGGTGGAGGTTTTGAGCAAAAAATGGGAATATGAACACAAGCACTGGACACGTCCTGTGGATGTGTTCAGACTAGGAGGCGACGAGCACATCGAGATAGAATTGGAATTGAGTGTAAGGGCATGCGAATTGCTGAAAGAAGAATATCCGCTTTCAATGAAATATATAAGCGAAATAGGCAGTAATAAATTTCTCTTTAAAGCTCCGGTGTACAGCTTTAAGGGAGTTGGCAGATTTATTATGGGCTTACATGACGATATAAAGATTGTAAAACCCAAGGAGTTACAAGAATATATCAAAGAAAAAGCAAAGAAAATTTTAAGCCGACAGTAGTTGTCGTTTTAGAGCTTTTACTTTGTAATATAATTTAGAAACACAAAGTCATGAAAAAAAATGAAACGCCTTTCGAAGCAGACAACAATGCATGCGAAACCAAAGAAGTCAAAGAAGTCAAAGAAGCCAAAGAAAGCAAGCGGACGCACTACAAAAGTTTTCCTCTATCGGGATTTACCTACTATGATGGACCTATGGTATTCAGCAAATTAAAAATCGGCAAAAAGCTGAAATTGGTTGTAGAACCCGAAAATAAATACGACCCACAAGCGGTTGCTGTCTACTATAAGAAACATAAGATAGGCTTTATTCCTCGTCGTTGCAACTATTCTATCAGTAGATTTTTGGAATGTGGTATAGACTGTTTCGACACCCGCATCCAATATATCAACTCCGACGAAACCCCTGAGAATCAGATTGGATTAGCGGTTTATTTGAAGGGGTAGATAAAAGAGAGAAAATACTATTTACATTTCTCTTTTACATATAAATTTTATCTGTAATTTACAGAGTAAAACTAAGATCTTATTACAATGAGACAATTCACAAATTTGTACAAGCAGCAGAAAACACTCCGTTTCGAGCTAAAGCCTATGGGCAAAACCTTACAGAACATTAAAAAGCACGGTCTGATAGAGCAAGACGAAAAACGGGCAGACGACTATAAGCGTGTTAAAGAAATAATAGACGACTACCATCGTGCGTTTATCGAACGCTCTTTGGCAACTTTTGGATTTTCTGTCGAAAGTCTGCAAAA
>JBKECW010000063.1:0-5085 GCA_047975005.1 Bacteroidales bacterium
CACTGCTTGTCGTACCAGTACCTCCAAATAAATTATCAACTTTTGCTCCGTTAACCGTTAGCCTCTCACCTTGTCCTAATCCATATACATAGAATACTACAGATTTTGTAGAACCTGTTGGTGGAGTGCTGAAATTTAATATATAATTTCCTGCACTGCTGAAGTGAACATAATCGCCAGACTGGATATTACCCTGACCTCCAGGGTCTGAAATGTCATATTTGTATTCATAGACACCTGCAACTACTGAAGTCGCTGTTACTCCTGAATTATTTTTGTAATTTTCAATCTTTTCTCCATTCCTTATTATGAATGGATACCAATCTGTCGCTCCAACAGATTGTGAAAGACCAAACAATAGCAAAATAAAAAATAATTGTCTTTTCATAATATATAGATTAATAACGCTATACGCTTTAAGCTGTAGGCAATATGCTCAACAGCCGATAATTTGTTAATAGTGAATGCGCCCTGCCTGACTTGTAAAAACATGCCCTATTTCCAACACTCGCAATAGGCTTTTGCTTTTTTAATTTAAGCACACCTATTCAATACTTTTAAGGACATCAAGAAGCTTAACATGTATATATTCAATTGTTTTCATATCTATTATAAATACAGCCAGAGATATTTAAATTTTACAATAACCCTCCGCTATACAGTTCCCATATTTACAAGTTGTTTTATATTTTCCTCTCAGCATCAAACCCTCCCTATTAAAACACTGTAAAACTACTGCAAAAAAAGACACAAACCAAATTAGTACATCACAAAAAAATCTTTTTATTGCAAAATTTGAAAATCAGACATGCATGTCTGATTTTCAACATCTTATCAATAAAGGGATGAGGTGATAAAGATAGCAGAATTGATTTTTTTTGTTGATTTGTTTAATCGTAGAACTGTTTAATCGTTTAAGGTTTAAAATGCTATATGCCGTAGGCTTTAGGCTATAAGCGAACAGCTAATAAACGTTCGTCATTGCGAGGAGCTGGCGACGAAGCAATCTCTACCAACAAAGAACAGATTGCCACGCTGATGCTCGCAATGACGACAGATGATGGACATAATGTAAGGGCAGAACATTTTCTGCCCAGCTGTCAGTCCGAAGATCCGAAAATCCAAACATCTAAACATTAGAGGGCGAAGCCATACGCTATCAGATACAAGTCTTTCAGCTTTTAATACAAAATGCAGATTTAAGAAAAATATAAATATTCCCAGTAGGGGATAGATGTTCGTTGATATATATGCGAAGTAATGCTTCCAGCAAGCATCACTTTTCGAACAAAAAATAAATATATTCGACAATACGCTAATAATTAAACTTATAAACATCGAATAAAGTTTGTTTTTTTTATTTTTTGGAACATTGACTGCTATTTTTGGGTGTAACATAAAATAAAAAAGACATGAAGACAAGACAAGACAAGAGTACAAAATTGTTCTATGTACCATAGCGATGTTACTTGGAAACATGCTGCTCGGGGGGTGTGCGAAATCAGATAGCGACTTCGCTGATAACAAAGTAGTAAAAAATGAATTTGAATACAACAAAACAAATGACAAAACATTTGCAAACGACCTTAAATCTTTTATATCTAGCGATATATCATCTTTAAAAAGTTTGTCGTCTAGCGAAACTTTCGATTTCTCGAATCAAGAAACACTTAGTACCACCACGACCAACGAAAGTGTCGTGTTGCTTTCAAGCCCTACAAACCCAAACGAGAAGATGATTTTCTATAGAATTTCGTCAACTATAAAAGCCTGTCTAAGGTATGAGATTCTTGATATGACTGAAGGAAAATCAATAACTTTTATATGCAAGAAAGGCAATGGAACTCCTATAATGAAAGCTAATTTTGATTTTGTGACAAACACATATAAAGTTCTTGACGTATATGCACACGAATCTGGCAGGCAAAAATCAGCCATGAACAAGGAAGAACAAAAACTCCTTGACAGTACTGAGATAATTTACTAAGAAAACAAACAGATAAAACTTCCACGCAGTAGGCTTTAAGCTATATGCAATAAGCCTAACTACACACAGAAGAATGATTAAAAACAGCAAAAGCATAAAGCCTATAGCTTACAGCTTATTGCAAAATAATAAACAGATGAAAGCTCTATTCATATCACTATACACATTATCAGCAATCTTGATTTGTTTGAATTTTGTTTACGACTGGAGGTACTTATTCAGCCTTTCTTTCGCCCTGCCATTTTTGACGACAGGCAACTTTATTGCTTATCTTTACAGAGAGAAGCAAAAGAACAAAAATACCCCACGAAAAACCGACACCAAACTACTAAAGACTATCATATTACTTTTACTTGTATCTGTAACTATTTCGGTAATTATTTTGTCAATAAAAGCCAATTATTTGACACTGGGAGTTGCCATATTTATCAATATCATAGCATCAGGATATGCAGTGTACTTAGCGACCAAAAAGAAATCCTCTACACATAAGCAAGAATAATAAGCAATCATGGAAGATTATAAAGGTAAAAAACAAATATGACCTTGCTATTTGCGATAGCACTTTTTATCAAAGACGAACGATAATAGAACCAATATAAACAAAAGAGACAGGGCATGCCCTGTCTCTACATATCTGATATATAATTAAAACCTATTCTTTGTCTTCCGAGCCCCAGAAGCATTTGTGGCAAAGTCCTGCAACAATCGCTCCTGCTATGGGTGCTACCCAGAACAACCACACTTGTGCAAGTGGTGTTCCTCCTGCGAAAATTGCCTGCGAAAGACTTCTTGCAGGGTTAACCGAGGTGTTTGAAATTGGGATAGCAATAAGGTGAATCAAGGTAAGCCCCAAGCCTATTGCTATTGGCGCAAAGCCGGCAGGTGCTTTCTTCGATGTCGAACCCAAAATAACAAGAAGAAAGAAGAATGTCAATATGAACTCTGCAAGTAACACACTGCCCATACAGTAACCCGTAGGCGAGAAATCTCCGTAACCATTCGAGGCAAATGCTCCTGCCTGCGTATTGTCAATTGCAAAACCATCAATACCGCTAGCAATAAAATAAATTACCGTTGCTCCCAAAAGCCCGCCTATAACCTGCGACACCACATAAGGGGCTATATTCTTGGACTCAAATTTTCCGGCTGCCCACAAACCAAAGGTAACAGCAGGATTAAAGTGTCCGCCAGATATATGCCCTACAGCAAATGCCATCGTCAATACTGTCAATCCGAATGCCAATGCAATACCTAAAAAACCTACATGTGAACCGGCAAATATCGCCGTACCACAACCTCCTAGCACTAACCAGAAAGTCCCAAATAACTCAGCTAAATTTTTCTTCATAATTCAAAGTTTTTAATTAATACATGGCAAATATAAATAATTTATTTATACCTGCTCTTAAATGTTTTAACATCTTTGATGGCTCTCGCCATCTTTTTGCCCGCCTTCTTTTTGTCCGTAAGCGTATGCTCATGAAAGCGTTGCTCCTTCGTCAGCTTTATGTAACTATTGTAAGCCGTTTGCGGCAAATCTCCCGTGCGCAGTGCTTTCAGCACCGTACAAGCAACTTCCGTAGTGTGGCTACAATCGGCATACTTACAGTCGGCGGCAAAGGCTTCAATTTCGGGAAACATCCCCTCCACTCGTTCGCCCCCGTCCGTGCCGACAGCAAAAGAGCGCATGCCCGGAGTATCTATAATTATTGCGCCATTGTCCAAAACCATCAGTTCACTGCTCGTGGTGGTGTGCCTACCCTTATTGTTGGCAGTGCTAACCTCCTGCACCTCTTGTGTGTCGGCTCCCATCAGCTTGTTTATGAGCGTACTCTTCCCCACTCCCGACGAACCCGCCAAAAGATAGGTTTGTGCCTCTTGCAGATGAGCAAAGAACGTGTCTACACTGCTCTTGTCGTACATGCTGATGCTAAAAACCTTCACCTTTCTGATTGAATGAACCTGCTCCACATACTCCGCAGGACTATCCACCAAGTCCGCCTTGGTCAGAACCACTATTGGCTCCACGCCGCAAGCAATTGCCTGCACGATGTATCGCTCCATGCGCATCAGATTGAAGTTGTCGTCCAAACCCTGAACAATCAGCAGAAAATCGACGTTAGACGCCATAATCTGCTTCGACCGCCCTCCTTGTGCCACACGATAGAACTGCCTATATGGCTGCAATCGGCTCTGAATAACCAACATTTCGTCGAAATCCAAGCCCTCAACCCAGTCGCCCACCTTCGGCTTGTATTCCTCCGTGCTGTTAAACTCCAAAGCCCCGCTGAGCTGTCCCGCCTTAAGCTCTCCATCAATAAAAACACTATACCGATAGCCCTTTATCGACACAACGCGCCCCACCGAGCCAAGCTCTGCATGATTATTATTTGTTTTTGATTTATTTAGGTAGTGTACCCACCCATATTTATTATTTGTATCCATGATTTGTCTTTTTATAATATGATATTACTTTCCCCTTCGGGCTACAAACTGAAAACCAGACAAGCATTTAATCGTATTCTAGAAAGCCTCCGCAAAAAGACTTCCATTTTTTTAGACAATCATCAAATAATTTTTAAAGAGTGCGCAAGTTAGTATTTTTTTGTAAAAACAGATGGCATGGCTTCCGAATTTTCAACTCTCATTTGCATATCTGAACACGAATAATGAAATTCGCCAATGTCAATATATAACAATGAACTAACCGACACACACCAATCAACATCGACAGTATATACAAGACCTTAATAATTTATATATTTGCTATGTAAAATGTAAACTATCATGAGCAACAAGTTTTTTGATAACGAGAAATTAGAAAAGGATTCAGTTATTCAAAAATTCCGAATAACTGCCCCCAACGGCACCGTCCGTCAGTCTGAAGTCCGAAGATCTGAATATATAATATCAAAACACACCTAAAAATGAAATATCTAATTATAGGAGGCGTGGCAGGCGGCGCAACCGTTGCCGCACGCTTAAGAAGACTTGACGAAAGAGCCGAAATCATAATATTTGAAAAGGGCGAACATATATCATATGCCAATTGCGGACTGCCGTACTACATCGGCGGTGTCATCAGGGAGCGTTCG
>JBKECW010000064.1:0-76717 GCA_047975005.1 Bacteroidales bacterium
AATTTCAGGCTCCGCCACACTCCGCACCCCCAAGGGATTAGAAGAAGTGAAGGGTGGCGATTTGATATTCTTTGAAAAAGGTGAGAGCGGAGCTCATCAGCTTTACAACCACACGCAAGAGCCATGTACATACCTGGACATCAGGACATTCATCGGACACGACATTGCCGAATATCCCGATTCGGATAAAATATTCATTGTGCCGAGCTACGAGATTTTCAAGAAAGACTCGCAAGTTGGTTATTTTGAGGAAGAAGAGAATATCAAAGAAAAATGGGAGGAGCTTAAAAAGAACCGTTTATCTTTTTATTAATTTCTTAATCCAACAAGTACTTCAATAGGGCAAACGCATCTAATAAGGTTTAAAAAATGCTCTAGGCAGTAGGCTTTATGCTTTAAGCGAGCAGCCGATAAATGAACGTCATTGCGAGGGGCTGGCGACGAAACCGGGCACTTCAATTTTCGCTTGATATTTTGCATTCTGTTGTCAAAATTACAAGAATGCAAAATCTCAAAAAGCTAAGAAGTGAAACATCCGTACTATCCATTTATATTAAGATGAATTATTAGAGAGTTGGTCATGTTATCGAGCAGACTCAATAAATTCCATTTATCCAGAGCTTAAAATTACGTCCATACTCACCTGCCCCACTTATAGACTGAACAAAAGAGCTACATTCTGGCTCAATATAACGAAGCTCATCAAGTATGTATAGTGCTCCGCTCGGATTATACGGTTTATTATAGTCAGTTCTGTCTTTATCGGGTTCCCACTCTGTATTTACAAATTCCAGGTGTATGTTATTGTCGGAGTCTATAAGGTATGGCTTCCAATACTCAACGCTTTTTTTAACGGAACCTCCCTTGCTGTTTTTGTAATTATACATTTGTAGTGCTACATCTTTACCCTTATACAAAGCTATAGTCTTCAATATTCGGGCATAAAACAGCATATTGTAGCCATGATATGTAAATGCATCTCGATTGACAAAATCATGAGAAATGCCATTTTCAAAGATATTTCCTTCGATGTGGCTTTTCAATTTGCTTATAGAATAATTATATAGCATCTCATCATCAAGGATTTGAGCGTAATAAAAAAGTAAATTTAAACGGACAGTATTCCAGTTATTCACAAGAAGATTTCCTGTCAGCTCTAGTTTCTTATAATAATCTGCTCTCAGTTCTATCCAAGAATCTATACATGCTCTATCCTTATCATCAATATTGCTACGGACGATAGAGTACGCTTCATAGATTGGCATAAGAATAGATTCCAAGGGCGTGTGTTTTGTCGGAATATTCACTCTTGCCCACTCCAAAATCAGAGATGATATTATATTTAGGTATAGCTTTGCTTTTTGAGTTTCTTTATCCATAGATAACCAACTGACTGACAGAGCGTAAATAGCACGTGCATTATTCTTCGTCTTTACTTGCACGCTGTTGTCCACCTCTTTAACAGCAAAGGGCATTGTTGACATAGCTTGAGATGCAGGTGTAGAAATCCATTTCTTAAAAGCATTTTCGGCAATGGGTGTTGATTCTATTTCAGACATTGCTTTTGTCAGCATAAGGCTGTCTGCAACTAGGTTTGGGAATGGTGAAATCGAATTTTCCAAATTTGCTTCTGCACCATCATTTCTTGAATCATTTTGCGAACAACACACTGAAAAAGGGAAAAGCAGGAATATCATCCAAATTGTAGGCATAATTCTCATATTTCTAAATTTATCAAGATTTTGGTCTAAAATTTTTTGTCATGTAAATAAAAGCTCAATATTTCATATCAATTTATACCAACATGGCATTTTCTTTGACCGATGTTGTATTGCCATACTTAGTTGTGTCATAAATGCAGCAATAGTATAAAAACAGCCTTATAAATTCGTGTACATTTGTAACACACAAACAGAAAAAATGACAAAATCACTAATAATAATCTGCTTCCTAACATCTCTGTATGTACAAGCCCTCGCCGGCATTGAGGATTACACTTTTGACAGGGTGTCAGAAGAGGGCGGATTGACTTTTGGTGCAATAAGGAAAATCAGTCAAGACAGTCATGGCAACATTTGGTTAGGAACCAATTATGGGCTAATTCGATATAACTCACAGACATTTACACGTTTTGAACATATTCCTGATGACACTCTGAGTCTTATCCACAATGTTATTACCGATATAGTGATTGATAAAAAAAACACTTTATGGGTATCCACCCGCATAGGACTATGTTACTTCAATGAGTTGGCACAAACTTTCTCTTCTTTCAGACTAAGAGTCAAGCAGAATGGAAAGAATATAGCAAATATAAACTCTTTGGACATAGATAAAAATGGGAATTTATGGTTGGTCGGCTCAGGAACTTTTGGTATTGTTGACACCTTTAATCACGAATTGATAGAATTAAAGCCGTCAAATAATGAAATTCCGTGCATAGTTTATTCCGACAACTTTGGTCAGTTATGGATGGGGACTTTGAATGGGAGCGTCTATACTATAAATCTGGATTTATTCAATATAAAGAAAATTATTCAGGGTGAAAGTAAAAAGCCATTGACCCTATATGTTGAGGAGGATAAGGTCTGGCTTGGAAGCGATGACGGGACACTCAATCTTTATTCCAAGCAAGGCGCACTGTTGCGCAGTTTTATCTTTGATAAAGGCGATAGGGGTTTTTCCAAAGGGGAAGCTGTTAGGAAAGTCATCAAAGACAGAGTTGGCAAGGTTTGGGTTGCCACTTATGGAGGCTTATATTTGCAGGACGGCGATGACTTTATTCGCTTCAATCCGGAGTTACACAGCGGTTTAGCCAACTCGTCGACCTACGAAATATTTGAAGATAAGGAGGGAGGTATTTGGATAGGCACATGGTCGGGAGGGCTATCCTACTATCATCTGGCAAGGAATCAGTTCAGAAATTATTCTCATAGTATAAATTCAACATCAATAAGCAGCAATGATGTCAGCTCCTTTGCACAAAATAGCGAGGGTAGTATATATGTTGGCACAGAAACTGGGGGACTAAATTATTTCGATAAAAAAAACGGGATTTTCAGGAAAGTGTCAATTGGGCTACAAAACAAGGCTTCCATAAAATCACAATGCTTCGACAGGTATGGTGGGCATTGGGTTGGGACTCTTGAACAGGGGCTTTGGTATAAAGCTAAAGGCACGAGCAATTACAAAAACTTTTTTCAAGGAGAAGAAGATGGCTTTCATGTTTCTCAGGAAGATATTTACTCTTTATTTCCGGTTGACACTGGGATTTGGATTGGGACTCACGGAGGTGGAGTCAATTTCTACAACTTTAAAACAAAAAGGATAAGTTTCTTCAAACATAAATTCACTGACAAAGCTAGGTATGTGAGATCTCTGACAGTAGATTCTCGGTCTTCTTTATGGCTTGGAACTATTGACGGGCTCTATCGCATATCGCTTGCGACTGGCAAAGAAGAGCGATTTACCTCAATCCCCAACACTTCATATAGCATGGATTATATTTTTTCCGTAAGCGAACTTGATAATGGTCAGATATGGGTAGGAACACGTGGGTCGGCAATCGGGATATACGACTATTCCAGCGGTAATTTTATTCATTTTGATGCAGACGGATTAATAAAAGGGAAAGATGTGTACAGTATTATTAACGACAACATGGGCAATCTTTGGATTACCGTAACAGGAGGGCTTGTTTATTACAATGAGAAATCGAAAGACAAAAGGCTTTTCACTAAAGCCGATGGGATACAGGGAAATTGGTTCACTCCACAAGCTGTTTTAAAAGATAAAGACAACGCACTCTATTTTGGTGGCACCCACGGTTTTTCTGTTGTTTATCCCGATAAGCTCAAACAGAACATCACTCCACCAGACATAACTATCAACAAAATACTCATCAACAATCGCATCAGTAAATATCTCTATTTCAACGGGAAAGAACCTAAACCAGGAGTAGTAGAGCTGCCACATACCGAAAACACTATAAAAATAGAATTTTCCTCTGACAACTACCTTCTTCCCGAGAAGAATAAATATAAATATCGGTTAATCAACTATTATGACTTATGGATTGAGGCAGAACAAGAAGCGTCTGTGCTGTTCGTAAATCTTCCATGGGGTGAATATCAATTTGAAGTAAAGTCTTGCAATAACGATGGGACATGGAGCATTAGTCCGGCAAGATTCAAGTTGGTTATACTTAAGCCATTTTATGCCACAAGCCTAGCAATTACTATTTATTTACTTATATTTTTAGGGGTCATATGGCTTGTCTATAAAAACATCACATCACGAGCAAAGCTTAAGAAGGAGATATTTGAAGAAAAAATTCAGCGCAAACATGAAGAAAGATTAAACGAGATGAAGCTACAATTCTTCACTAACATTTCTCACGAATTTCGAACTCCCTTATCGTTAATAAGTGGACCTGTAAAACATCTAAGCAAAGCAG
The DNA here is from genome assembly GCA_047975005.1 of Bacteroidales bacterium. Lineage (GTDB taxonomy): Bacteria > Bacteroidota > Bacteroidia > Bacteroidales > Prolixibacteraceae > JBKEAJ01. The sequence continues at coordinate 4,457 of JBKECW010000064.1, forward strand.
ATAATCTTACTAACAAGCAGCATGAATTAATCTCTGTGATTTGGAGAAATACTTCACGCTTATTAATGCTGATTGGACAAGTAATCGACCTAAGAAAGATAGAAAAGGAGGAAGTGAAACTCAAGTTAAAAAAGGTAGACATCATTGATTATATAAAAAACCTGGCATACAACTTTTCAAATGAGGCAGAGACCAAGGAAATTAAATTTATTGAGAAATACCCCCCTAGCCCTATTTATCTACTCATAGACGAAGAGAAGCTGGATAAGATTATCTTTAACCTCCTTTCCAATGCATTTAAGTACTCTGACAGAGGCAGCACCATACAACTGGAAATCAGCAACAAAGAAGCTCTTTCAGATTTTGAATATGAAGATAAAATCAGTTTTGGGGGCTTTCCTCACGGCGACTATGTCTCTATTTGCGTAAGCGACACTGGGAAGGGAATTGCTAAAGATGAACTTATCAGAATTTTTAATCGTTTTGAACAAGGAGGACAAGGAGATAAGAAGAGTTCTGGTATCGGATTAGCAATTTGTCGGAAGCTCACCCTCCTTCACAATGGGCAAATAACTGTCGAGAGCAGCATTAATAAGGGCAGTCGTTTTATAGTCAGGCTTCCTATTGCAGACAACTCAGAGCAATTGCGAGACCAAGATTCTTCCAACACGCCTGCACACACAAACGAATTTAACAGCACACTCCAAGAGCTTAACAAAATCAAGGCAACTAAAGAGCAATCTATACTAATAGTAGATGACAATAAAGACTTTCTGACCTACTTAGACACAATATTGGGCGAACATTTCAAGGTCATTCTGGCAGAGAATGCCAACAGTTGCCTGGAACTTCTCAACACCCATTCGATAGACCTTATAGTTTCCGACGTAATGATGCCGGGGACAGATGGTTATGAGCTTTGCAGCAAAATAAAGAATAATTTGGCAACAAGTCATATCCCAATCATACTGCTAACCGCACTTCCAAGCGTAAACGATAAAATTATAGGCATCCAAAAAGAAGCCGATGCGTACATATCAAAGCCTTTTGAGAATGAACTACTTATTGCTACAATAGGAAGTCTTCTCATACAAAGGCACAAATTAAGGCTCCTCTTCTCTCCCAAAGCCTACACGGAGTCATCTGCCGACACAGACGACTACACTAATTATTTTCTCAAAAAACTAAACAGCATAATAGAACAGAACCTCACCAATGAAGATTTTAGCATTGAGCTCTTAGTCCAAGAGATAGGAATCAGCAGGAGCCAGCTTCATCGAAAGCTAAAAGCTCTAACAAGCTGTTCTACATCAGAATACATCAGGACATATCGTCTTGAAAAATCTATTCAGATAATGCGAGAGCAGAAACACAATATAGATGAAATATCTTATATGGTTGGATTTAATACTCACGCATATTTCACACGTAGTTTTAAAAAGCATTACGGTCAAAGTCCCAAAGAATATATGAAGCGAATGGTATAGCCAAAATTCACAATCCCTTAATCCAACATTACCTTCTTTTGACCTTAAATACATGCTATACATACACTTGCCTATTGCACATATATTGCATTTATACAATATATGTGCATTTGTGCAACATCTATGGCATAATATGCAATCGGTTTATAAAAAACTAGACAGCAAACTGTAATAGGTTTGGCGATTATAATTTATCTGATTTTAAGGTTCAATTAAAGTTGGATAAACGATAGTCTTATTTACTAAACAAACCAAGTATTATGAAAAAAAACAGACCTTTTTATTGGTCAGGTTTCCGAACAACGTGGATCTGCCGCCCTGACCTCAAACTCAAGTTAACACTCATACTGGTTGTCTGCATAATATATCAGGGACATGCAAATCCCGACAGAGCAATAGATGAAACACCGACATTCACAAACGATGTTTTAAGGCAGGATCAACGACAGATTAGCGGGATTGTAAAAGACGAGAATGGGGAAACCATGCCTGGCGTTTCTGTTATGATTAAAGGAAGCACAAAGGCAACAATTACGCAGGTTGACGGGGATTTCAATATTCAAGTATCGGATACCGATATATTGATATTTTCATTCATCGGAATGCAAAGTCAAGAAATTCCTGTAGCAGGTAAAAGCGTCTTAAATGTAGTGATGAGCAGTGCAGATATGCAGCTTGAAGGAGTTGCTGTTGTAGCTTACGGCACCCAAAAGAAAGTCACTATTACTGGGGCGATTTCATCAGTAAACAGCAAAGAGTTGATAGAAGTACCAACAGCATCTGTCAGCAACATGCTGTCAGGAAAAGTATCTGGACTTACAACTGTTCAATATTCAGGGCAACCCGGAGAAGACAATGCACAGCTTTATGTGCGGGGTATAGGTACACTCACTGGTTCTACCCCCCTTGTATTGGTAGACGGTGTTGAACGAGGATTCACACAGCTCGACCCCAATGAAATTGCCGACATCACAGTTCTTAAAGATGCCTCTGCGACAGCAGTATTTGGAGTACGAGGTGCCAATGGAGTTATTTTGGTGACTACTCGACGAGGGCAGGAAGGAAGACCAAAAATCAGTATCACCTCCTCATTCTCCCTTCAGGTTCCGACCAAACTTGGAGAGTATGTAAATGCCAAAGATTATATGACCTATGTCAACGAAGCCAATGTCAATGATGGAGGAGGGGGTATTTTCTCGGAAGACTTGCTTAAAATTTATGATGACCCAAATCGCAATAAATTATTATATCCAGACACCGATTGGCAAGAGCTTCTTTACAACGACTATGCACCACAAAATCAGCACAATGTGAATATTAGCGGAGGGACAAAAAGGGTCAAGTACTTCGTATCTCTTGGTTTATTCAATCAAAAAGGGATTTTCAATGGCAATAAAGGTCTCGATTACGACGGCAACTTCTCCTATCGTCGCAATAATATACGTACTAACCTTGATATTGATGTAACTAAAAGCACATTGTTATCGGTCAACATTGGCGGGCGCATAGAGAAACGCAACGAACCACAGGGATACAACGATAATTTTTTCAACCCCATCAGAGAAGCTAACCCTCTGAGTGCAGGACTGGTTGATGGTAAATACATCAAGGGAAACGATTTCTATATCATCATTCCTCAAGATGGTATGGATTACTACCAGCGTGCAGTAGACAATAGAATTACCAACATCCTAAATTTGGATTTCAAATTGAGACAAGAACTCAACTTCATCACAAAAGGACTGAACGTTCATGTCAAAGGGTCATACAACAGCAACTATCTTTACAAAAAGACTCGAAGCATGTCTCGACCGTCATACACACCCTGGGTCAGAAAAGATATTCCATGGCTCGACGCACCTGCCACAGAAGAAGAAGGAGAACAAGTAATTCTAATCAAAGATGGCGACTTTGGAGAAGTTTCATATAGCGACGGATATGGAAAAGGGCGTGATTTTTATGTTGAGATGGCAGTAAACTACAAAAGGGACTTTGGTAAACACCATGTTTCAGGGCTAGCACTATACAACGCCACAAGCAAATTTTACCAGAGCACCTATGCTGATCTTCCATTGGGTTATGTGGGACTGGTAGGGCGTGCCACCTACGACTACAACAATCGCTACTTATTTGATGTGAGTATTGGTTATAATGGTTCAGAAAAGTTTCGTCGTGACAAACGTTATGGACTATTTCCCTCTGTCTCGATAGGATGGGTTGCAACAGAAGAAAGTTTCCTTGAAGACAATTCTGTAATACAGTTTCTGAAGCTACGGGCATCAGTAGGGGAAGTAGGAGCCGACAATATTGGCAGATTTTTATACCAAGCCGATGCCTATTTTTTCGGAGGAGGATATATTTTTGGAGATGTTTCGGGCGGACACAATCCGGGAGGAGCCTACGAAGGCAGTATCAACAACAAGGATGTCACTTGGGAAACTGCAATCAAGCAGAACTACGGTATTGATATGCGTTTTCTAGATTCAAGGCTATCGATAAGTGCCGACTATTTTATGGAAACCCGCGACAACATACTAATCAGCCGTAATACCTTTCCTACGTTTGTGGCATACACCCCTCCACCTGTCAACATGGGTAAAGTAGAGAACAAAGGTACCGAACTAAATATTAAATGGGACGACAAAATCAGCAATTTCAAATACAACGTAGGTTTCATCGGTTCGTACAGCAAAAATACAGTTGTATTTAAAGACGAGGTTCCAAACCCCGACAATCCATGGACATTAGCCACTGGACATCCTGTGGGACAGCCCTTTGGTTATAAGTTTTTAGGTTTTTATCAAGCAGGAATGCTAAATAATCAAGGAGTTGATGCCAAAGAAACCCAGCCTGCGATTTCGGAAGGCGATTGTGTATATGCCGATATAAATGGAGACGGAGCCATAGACAACAACGACAAAGTTGCTATTGGCTACCCAAATTATCCACTATTTACCGCCAGCATGAATTTTGGTTTTGAGTGGAAAAATCTAGGTATGAGTATGACCTGGGTAGGAGCCACTAAAGTGTCGCGAGTACTTGAGGGCGTGTTGCGCGAACCTACAGGACCAACAGGAACCCGCTCCCTAATGCAAGAACAGTTTGATAATCGTTGGACACCGGAAACAGCGGAGACGGCAACTTTGCCACGAGCATCTCTCAGTTCTATGACTGCCAACAGTCAGGTGTCTTCTTTATGGATTAAGGATGCGGATTATCTCCGTTTAAGAAACATTACACTAAGCTATAAGATTAATATTACGGCACTAAAAAATCTAGGAGTCGATAACTTTAAAGTATTTGCAACAGGCTATAATCTGCTAACATTCGACAAGTTGGGGATTTTAGATCCTGAGATTCGCACACAAGGCAAACCAACTTATCCACTTATGAAAGTGTACAGTTTTGGACTTAACCTTTCTTTTTAGCATAGAATAATAGTCCAAAAATTCAATAATTTGATAATCCAATATACAATGAAACCAATAATCAAAAATACATTAATTGTTTGTTCATTTGCCATTTTGCTTCTTTCGAGCTCGTGTGTAGATGAATTTAAGATTGGTGACGACTTTCTATCCAAGCAACCGAGCACAGATATAACAGAGGACACCATCTTTAATGATGCTGTTTATGCGCGCAAATTCTTATGGAACTCCTACAAGTTTTTGCGCTACGGTCTGACCGACAACACCAATTATGGCGTTGAGATAGGTCCTGAGAGTTTGAATATTTTAGGCGACGACTGTCACAGTTTTCTCAACTGGGCCAACGGTTCGACTCTCTATTACAACGGCTTGATGAATGCATCGAGAGAAGGAGGAGATTCTAAATGTAACTACCTCAATGCGAGACGATGGGACGGCATACGTGCAGCGTGGGTCTTCATTGAAAACTCTGAGCGAGTTCCCAACTTTGAACCTAGCGAGAAAGAACGTCTTCAGGCAGAAGCAAAAATGATTATTGCATGTTCTTATGCCGACATGTTTCGTCACTTTGGAGGTCTTCCACTAGTGAAGAAAGCATTCAGACCCACCGACGACACCAACATTGAACGTGCAACGGTGGAAGAAACTGTCAACTTTATAACTACTTTATGCGATGAAGCGGCAGCAGTTCTACCTTGGCAGTTGGATAATGACGAAATCACAGCATGGTCAGGACGCTTCACCGCAGGAGCTGCTTTAGGACTAAAAATACGTGTATTGTTGTTTGCAGCAAGTCCTCTGTTCAATTCTGCAGACACATGGAATGGTTTGGAGAACGAGTCAGTCACCAAACTGCAATCTACTTATGGCAGCTACGACGCACAACGCTGGCAGAAAGTAGTAGATGCATGCGAAGACTTTTTTCAGCGAAACGGAGGCTTAAGCCCCAACAGCGGAGTCTACAGTTTATACGAAAATGCCGATTACAAGTTAGCTTATAGAAACGCATATTACAATCGTAGTAATTCGGGCATGCTGATTTCGGTACGCCGTGGAGACAAAACTCCATCGCGCTGGAACTATAAGTATTTCCCCACCATCTGGGTGCGTTGGCATGGCTTGTTACCAACATTGGAGGGCTTAAACGCTTATCCCAAATCTGACGGGTCTCCATTTTTAGAGGAGGATATGCCTTGGAAGAAATCCAACCAAGAACAGCAAGCAGCCCTAGACAACGATACATATGAAGATCCCTTTGCCAATCGTGATCCTCGACTTTATGAAACAGCGCTCATCTCAGGCAAGAACAACTACAACGGTCATAAATTTGCGGGCTACATGGGAGGACAAGATCGTGGCGACAAGGAAGATGGTTCTCAAATAACCACAGCCAAAGGCTTTGCAGCATCTGGTTTTTCAAACTACAAGTTCACCCTTGACTTTGCGGGAGAATACAACGGCAGAACCATACACTGGCCTTATCTCCGTTTGGCAGAGATATATCTAAGCTATGCCGAAGCACTCGTAATGACCGGAAGAGCTGGCGAAGCTTACCTATGGGTAGACGCAGTACGTGCTCGTGTTGGTCTGAAAGGCATTCAAGAAGCCAATCCCCAACACAAATCAATTGCAGTAACACACCCCGATTTTAGCGTTGCTACACCCTCCGACAAATTTCTATTAAAAGAAATTTTACGAGAACGGAATTGCGAATTTACAACAGAGGAGGTACGTTACTACGATTTAGTACGTTGGCGCTGCGCAGAAGATTTTAGGAAACGTCTTTCAGGCTTGTTGATTTGGCGATACAAAAAATCTGATGGTAGCATTGTCGACGATAACTCCTCGTTTGTATTCAACCGGTTCCCCATAAACAAACGCTATATTCAGGACGGGGAACAGGGAAAAGATCAAGTCATCAACATCTACCCTGGCAACAAAGAGTACATCGTATCTAAAGACCCACACGGAAGCATGTGGAGTCCGAAGTGGTATCTATCGGCATTTCCTACATCGGAGTTAAATAAGAAGTATGGATTGACTCAAAACCCGGGATGGTAAAAATTAATGTGATAATTTGCTGATGTGTCCATTAGGTAATAAAACAGCCTTCTTGGCATACAGTTTAGAGCATACGGCATATAGCATTAATTGTCTAATCTCTAAATACTAAAATCTTTAAAAAACAAACAGATGAAGAAATTATATATAAAATTATTTTTAGGTCTCTTTCTGCTGATTGGTTTTCAAACTTATGCCAATCCTACACAAGTGACCGGAAGACTGGTCGACACCAAAGGCAACCCGATATCTGGAGCCAAGATAGAACTCCTCAAATCATCGGGAGCATACACTTTTACAGACCAAGACGGTAATTATGTATTGTCTGCCACAGTTGGAGATACTGCATTAATCACCTCAGCGGCTCATTTTTCGAAACGTGTGAGTTTAAGCGAAAGTCAAACTATTATACTTGGCACCTCATCTATTCCGGTGGATAATGGTCTTGGCATACTTAAAACTAACGAAAATTCTACGGCATCAGTATCTAGCGTCTTTGCCTACGATCTGGAGAAGTCATCGGCATACAGAAACTCATCTAATGCCCTGATGGGGGAGTTGCCGGGTGTTTATGCTCTCGAAAAACCGGGAATGGGGGATGGCAAAATTGCTCGTCTCAACATGCGAGGGATAGGCACTCCGATGATACTAATCGACGGGCTTGAACGAGATATCAACGATATCAACGTCGAGGAGATTGAGTCTATATCAGTACTCAAAGATGCTGCATCACTTGCCTTATATGGGTTTAGAGGAAGCAATGGGATTATACTGGTAAACACCAAAAGAGGCAAATACAAAACCATAGAGATTGATTTCAGCTATGATCATAGTATCAACATTGCACAGCCTTTTATTTCTATGGTAAACTCCTACGATTACGCACATGGCTTAAACGAAGCTCTCGCTTACGATGGTCTCACTCCTCAGTACAATGATTATCAGCTCGAAGCGTTCAAGAATGGCGATCAGCCATTAGTTTATCCAAATGTAAACTGGGCAGACGAAGTCCTTGACCCCATATCACAGTCCAACTCTTATAATGTACAAGTTCGTGGTGGCGGCGAAGTTGTTCGCTATTTTTCGTCAATCGGATACGATACTGATAAAGGTTTTATCGGACTGGAAGCCCCTGAGAGTTCCATCCCAAATCAATATCTGTATTCTAATCTTAATGTGCGCAATAATTTGGATATTTCTATTTCAAAGAGTACCATGCTCACCCTCAACCTTATGGGCAAACTAAAAGAAACTGGAAGTCCGATGCTCAGTTCTAGGAGTATAATGGGTGTTCTATATAATACTCCTGCCGCAGCCTTCCCCATCAAGACAGAGAACGGCGAATGGGGAGCTAGTACCACTTGGACTAAAAATCCCGTTGCCGATCTTATGGAAGCTGGTTTCTACAAATATTTCACACGTACTTTACTTGCCGACATTGCTCTAGAACAAGACTTATCCATCATTACCAAAGGGCTGAGAGCAAAAGTTAAACTAGCTTACGACAGTAGAGCCAGTTTATACGAACGAAAAACAAAGAAATACAGAACGGAAGTGATTATCCCATCTTTCGATGAGTTTGGAAACCCAACAGACCTACAATACAACAAGGTTGGAGAAAATGAGGGATACGTATTCTCTCACTGGCTCAGTAATCAGTGGCAAAAGACTACTTTCCAGGGTCTCATCGACTATAATAAGGCTCTTGGAGCATCGAGTGTCAGCGGGGGCTACCTTATGGAGCTTACAAGCATTGTAAACAAGGGCATACAAAACACATATAATCGACTGAACCATGCTATTTTTGCTTCATATGACTATGACAATCGCTACCTTATTGATGCATCATTTACCCTTGCTGCATCAAATGTGCTAAACCCAAGTCGCAAGTGGGGCTACTTCCCTGCAGTTTCGGCGTCATGGTTAATCTCCAACGAAAATATGCTAAAGCACTCCAGAGCTGTAGACTTCCTCAAACTTCGTGCTTCGTGGGGTCTAATGGGCGATGACAATATAGGCTTCGACTCATACAAACAAGAATACACAGGCGGAAGCAGTGTTATGTTTGGCAACTTTGTGAGTTTCCCTACGCTTAATATGGGAGCTCTTCCGGTACAAAACCTTACCTACGCAAAAACTCGCAGCATAAATGTGGGTATTGATGCTACGCTTTACAAGGGTTTCGACTTTAGCATAGAGTTCTTCCATAACCGCGTCTACGACATTCTAACCAACATAAGCAATGTCAACTCATCAGTGTTGGGAGTACATCCAGGTTATGCAAACAATGGTGAGACGATATTTAAGGGTTTCGAGCTGAGGCTTGGATATCACAAAAACTACAACAAGCTAAAATATGCCGTCGAAGGACAAATGTCATTCAATAGTAGTAAAATAATCAACTTCAATGAGTTTTCATGGAAGAACGATTTCAACAAAGCGACCGGACAGCCCTACGGGCAGATTTTTGGCTACGAAGCTGAGGGGTTCTTCAAAGATCAGGCAGACATAAACAACAGTCCTCTGCATACTTTTTCTGAAGTTCAGCCAGGTGACATCAAATACAAAGACCAAGATAATAATGGAATGATAGACCAATATGACAGAATTGCTATTGGATATTCGTCGTATATACCGGAATTCTATTTTTCCTTAGATTGTAATTTGGAATACTGCAATCTGGGAGTTAATTTATTGTTTCAAGGGGTTGGCAATTATAGTACTATCCTAAATACACCTGGTATTTATCGTCCCCTTGCAGGGAATAAGAACATTTCTCAGCATTACTACAATAATCGCTGGACACCAGATAATTCCGATGCCGCCCTCTACCCTCGCCTAACTACCGAAACCAACGAAAATAATTCTCAAAACTCCACTGTGTGGCTACAGGATCTTTCTTATCTAAAACTAAGGATAGCAGAGCTTTACTACAATTTGCCATCTAACTGGGTTCAGAAAGTGAAACTAGATAATGCCAGGATATTCGTAAGAGGCTATAATCTGTTCTCCATCGACAAAATGCTAATAGGCGACCCCGAGAATACGGGGCTGGGCTACCCTCTATATCGAACTGTAAATATGGGAGTAAAACTTTCTTTCTGACAAAGAAATCCTTACCGAAGAATAAATAAAAATTATAATCATGCGAAATAAAATAAACAAATACATATTATCGGGCTTGCTGCTATGCATGCTAAGTTCGTGTAGTGATTTCTTAGAATACAGCGAATCTTCAACACTAAACAAGGACCTAGCATTTAGCAACATGGAAAGAGCCACCAAAGTAGCCATGAATAGCTACACATATCTGCAAGATAATTTTGGAGGAGCCATGAGAGCTTCCGCATGCGACGAATCCCAATATGTATGGGCAAATAGTATTATACATCGCTACTACAATGGAAGTTGGTCACCCTTTTCAACAATCGATGATCAGTGGGGACATTACTACAACGGTATCCATGCCTGCAACGATTTTTTGGAAAACGGTGCTGACTTAACATTCGACGAATACCAATATTCTGAAGATTTTAAGAATGCTTACGACAACTATAAAATGCTGAAATGGGAAGTTCGTGCGCTGAGAGCTTTCTATCACTTTGAATTAGTGAGACGCTACGGTAATATCCCCATAGTCGGCTCGACACTCACCCCCGACGAAGCAAACAATGTTAAACAAACTCCTGCCAAAGAGGTGCTCCAGTGGATTGCCGCCGAGTGCCAAACCTGCTACCAACATCTGCCAGAGACTTACGACATTGCCATCCCCTATAACAAACAAACGGGGCGTATCACGAAACTTTTTGCAAAAGCTCTCGAATCGCGAGTACTCCTTTATGGTAGCAGTCCTTTGTATAACGATGGTGTTTACGATACCGAAATGCTACGCTCGTCGGCTAAAGCATCATTAGATGTAATCGAAATTATGGAAAACGATGGAGTGAGCCTAGCGAACGTTTCATATTCAGACCTTTGGAACTCTGATGGTGACACGCACGCAAAATGCCCATCAATCATTTCAAAGATTCTGCGAGGCAATTCCAATGGTTTTGAGCAAGAGAATTTTCCTATTTCGGTGGAAGGTGGCAAAACAGGAAACTGCCCCACCCAAAACCTTGTTGATGCTTACGACATGCAGAGAGGCTTTACTTACGACCCTACAAATCCTTATGCCCACCGCGACGAGCGTCTGGAGCAAACGATAGTGGTCAACGGCTCTCAATGGGCATACAACAATATTATGGATATTTCTTACGGTGGAGTCGACGGACTTCCCAATCGCGGAGCTACACCAACGGGGTATTATCTGAAAAAGTATGCCATGAAAAACACCAATCTCAGCCCCACTGGCACCACCACACATAAAAAAATATGGATACTCTTCCGTTTAGGCGAAATGTATTTGAATTATGCCGAGGCAGCAAGCCGTATTAACGGAGCAAGCGGAATCGATGGCGACCTTTACATGTCAGCAACAGAAGCCATCAATAGGGTGCGAGCTCGCAAAGGTTTGAGTATTGACCCAATCGCTGATGGACTCACTTTGTCGGCATTTACTCAGAAGTATCGTAAAGAACGCATGGTAGAATTAGCTTTCGAAGATCATCGTTTTTGGGATATTCGTCGCTGGATGATTGGTTCCTCAACTGCCACAATCAAAACAATGAAAATCCGCAAGAGTGGAGATTCCGACATAACATATACCCCCGAAGTTGACAATACAAGTAGAATCTGGAACGATAAATTCTATTTCTACCCCATCAATCAGAAAGAAATTGAGGTTAACCCCAATCTTATTCAAAATACAGGTTGGTAGAAACTTTTATTAATTTCTTAATCCAACAAGTACTTCAAAGAGGTGTAATTAAGGTTATCTTAGCGACATTTTTATTTAAAATATTTTATACATGAAGTACTTGTTTACCATTTTATTATGTTTTGCGGCTCTACTAACAACTGCACAAAAGAAAAAACCTAGTGATGCCCACCTGATAGGGCACGTAATTTCAGGAGATGAGCATATTCCGTATGCGAGCATTTTCCTCGAAGGCACCACCATCGGAGCATTAACCGACGAAACTGGGCACTTCACTATTTTGAATATACCTGCTGGAAAATATACCGTTCGCACCACTTGTGTGGGCTACGAAAAGGCTGAGACGGAAGTGGAAATAATAGATGGTAAAACTACAGAAATAGAGATTGTACTCACAGAAAGTGCGTTAGGGCTCGACGAGGTTGTAGTGTCGGCAAATAGGAATGCACAAGACCGACGGGAGGCAGCAGTGATAGTAAACACCATTGGCACAAAGGAGATGGCAAAAACCAACTCTTCGGTTTTGGCAGAGGGTTTAAGCTATTCGCCGGGCTTGAGGGTTGAGAACAACTGTCAGAATTGCGGTTTCAATCAGGTGCGCATCAACGGTATGGACGGAGCTTACTCTCAAATTTTGATTAACAGTCGACCCATATTCAGTGGCTTGGCAGCACTCTACGGCATAGAGCTCATCCCCTCCAACATGCTCGAACGCATTGAGGTTATCAAGGGTGGCGGCTCATCCTTGTATGGCAGCAACGGCATAGCCGGCACCGTTAATCTTATACTGAAGGACCCCATCTCCAACACTTACGAAGGCTCGGTAACATCGAATCTTATTGGGATTGGCTCGGGTTCTGATGCTACAACGGCTTGGGACCACAATGCAAAGTTCAACACTTCGCTAATTTCTGCCGACAACAAAACGGGGCTTGCCGTTTATGGTTTTTATAGAAACAGAGAGGACTACGATCAAAATGGCGACGGTTTTTCGGAGCTATCACAAATTGACAATATCACAGTTGGCAGCCGCTTTTTCCGACGCTTTGGCAGTCGCTCTAAGTTGAGTGTCGATTTTTTTCATATTGATGAGGGAAGACGTGGCGGCAACGACTTCGACTCTGCCCCTCACGAGTCTGACATTACTGAAAGTGCCGACCACTCCATCACCACCGGAGCCATAAGCTACGACCAATTTTTCAGAACCGTAGACATACTCTCTGTTTATGCCTCGGCACAAAATGTGAATAGAGACTCCTACTACGGAGCCAACCAAGACCTCTCTGCTTACGGCAAGACAAAAGGGCTGACCTATAATTTCGGCTCTCAATACAAAGCTAATTTTGAAGGATTTACAAGCATGTTAGGAATAGAAAACACCACCGACAAGCTGAATGACAAGAAATTGGGCTACCTCGACACCGACAATGCATTTGTCAACGGAGCAGGCGAGATTGAAATTCCACATGTGGGCAATACTCCCATTGCAAATCAGTATATCAACACTGTGGGAATATTTGGGCAGTTTGAAAAAAGATGGTTGAGATATAAGCTGACCATTGGTTTGCGATACGACCACTATCATGTTGAAGACAAGGTCAGCAACGACAACAATCTGAACGGCGATGTGTTAAGCCCACGAGTAGCAATGCTTTACGACATCAGCCCAACATTGCAAGCAAGAGCATCCTACGGTCGTGGCTACCGTGCTCCGCAAGTGTTTAACGAGGATTTGCATATCGAGACCTCAGGTTCGCGAAAAATTATTCAAAAGAACGCACCGGGACTAAAGCAAGAAACTAGCAACAGCTACACCGCTTCCTTGGATTACAACAAGGCATTCAATAGTGGACTCAGCCTTAGCATTTTGCTCGACGGCTTCTACACCGACCTTAAAGACCCCTTTACCCTAATACACGGAGCTCCCGAAGCCGACGGGACAGTTATTTACACTCGCGAGAACGCCGAGAGCGGAGCACACGTGGCAGGAGTAAATATAGAGCTCGACATTGCCTATAAAAAATTAGATCTAAACGCAGGCTTCACCGTGCAAAAAAGCGAGTATGACGAAGCCCAAAACTTAGGACTTACCAATTTTGAGAGGACTCCAAACGACTACGGTTTTTTCACTATCGACTATACTCCCAAGCGAGACTTCGGCTTTACGCTAAGCGGCACATATACAGGCAAAATGGATATTATCTACTACGGAGTAACAGCCCCCAAAGAAGGAGAGCTACGAAAGACTCCAGGTTTTTTTGATTTAGGATTACAAGGCTGGAAGAACTTCAGTATCAGTGGAGGAAAGCTCCAAATATTCGGAGGTATAAAGAACATATTTAACTCCTACCAAAGCGACTTCGACAAGGGCGTAGATAGAGACCCTGCGTACATGTACGGGCCAGGACTTCCACGAACTATCTATCTCGGACTTAAAATTGGAAATGGATTTTAAGAGTTTGAGCTAAGGTTCTGGCTTATAATGCGTCTTCACGTGTTGTTTTCTAAACTCACGTGGAGTCGTTCCATTGATTTTTTTAAACTGCGTATTAAAATGCGACAGGTTTCCAAATCCGCATTCAAAGGCGATTTCTTGAATATTCAATCTATCTTCAATTAACAAGCGTCTTGCCAAGCCTATACGATAATTATTGAGATATTGAAGAAACGATTTGCCAGTACGATTTTTAAAATATCTACAAAATGCCGTAGGAGCCATATGTATTTGTTCTGCTAATTCACTTAGTTGAATGTGCCGATGATAATTTGCCGATATAAACTCAACAATTTTCTGAAAACGCTGTCCGTCAAAAGAATAAATCTCCTGAGAGAAACTGGTAGACGACAAGTATTTACATTCGTCGGTCTGCGCCATCATATTGAGTATTTTCAATAATATTATCAGTCTTTCTTCTGGTGATGCTCCAAGAGTATTAGCAATTAATTCCGACAAGAGTTTGCGTGTTTCGCCGTAGAATTTTATACCTCGTGATGACGATTTCAGTAATTCGGCTATCCCCGACAGTTCCACAAGCTCTCCAAAAGCTTTTCCAAACATCTCATTTCGGAAATGAATAACAAGGCACTCCGCATTTATTTCTTGCCGAGAGTTCCGATATTCATCCTTGCTTTTCCACACATGTGGAAGCTCAGAGCCTATTAAACACAAATCTCCTTCATAAAAATTTTCAATATGGTCGCCAACAAATCTACGCCCTTCACCTTTTAAAATCAGCAATATTTCATTTTCGGGGTGATAATGCCAAGGCACAAGAAAGTATTTGTGCTTAACATACAACACACTTATCGATACCGATTTTGGCGAATTTAATTCCTGAAACAATGCTTCCATTTTGCGATATTCCTTCTTTGAACAGCAAAAATAGATGTTATTGTTAAGAATCCATCAGTTTACACTAATTTTGACAAAAAGAAATATTAGCATAATATTTATATTTGCTTAGATTTATAATAGGTGATGATAAATACAAGCAATATGCCGTAGGCTATAAGAAAGCAGCCGATGATAATGTGATAATATAGGGGCAAACCTGCGTGTCTGAAAGTTACCTGAAAAAAATAAACATATGAAACGAATTAGAGAAATCCTATTGGTCAGCGTAGTGCTTTTATTTTCAAGTGTTTTTGTTTTTGGGCAGCAACAAGAAAAAAGAAGTTCCTCTCCCAATGTACTATTCATTTTGGTTGATGATATGGGATGGAGTGATGCGAGTTGCTACGGTAGGCAAGTTTGGGATACTCCCAATATTGACCGTTTGGCAGAACAAGGCTGCCGATTTACAAGTGCCTACGCACAGCCTCTATGTTCTCCTACAAGATCGTCATTACTTACAGGAAAACACAGTACACGCTTGGGTATAACGGACTGGATTCCCGGATTTCCAAACTCCGAAAGCAGTAATCTAAAATTTGTCGAACAAAAAAAGAAAGTGGATTTAGAGGAATACACTTTGGCAGAAGCATTCAGAGACGAAGGATATTCAACAGGAATAATTGGGAAATGGCATATTGGTAATCATCCCAGTCAGCAGGGTTTCGATACAGTTATACAATATTCTGCAACCAACGGATGTAAACGCTTTGATGAAGACGGGAGGTTTATGACTGACAGAAAGGGAGACGCAGCCATTAAATTTTTAGAAGATAATAAGAACAAGCCTTTCTTTTTGTATCTAGCATTCAATGCGGTACACATTCCATTAGGAGCGTCAGAGGAGAAAATCAGTAAACATCAAGACGCTCCAAACCCAACTTATGCGGCAATGATAGAACACGTAGACGACAATGTGGGGAGAGTGATAGCAGAACTTGATAAACTCGGACTGAAAGACAATACTATTGTTGTGTTTTATTCTGACAACGGTGGTGTGACAAGGTGCAAATTTGAACCTACAATACATACCCTCAACTTCCCACTGCGAGGTAACAAAGGCTGTCTTTACGAAGGCGGTGTCCGCGTGCCAATGATAATGCGATACCCCAAGCTCATAGAAAAAGGTAGCGTATCCGACGTTTTAGTGGGTTCTATGGATTTCTATCCGACACTATTATCTATGTGCGGCATAGAAATAAAAAATGAAATCGACGGAATTAGCTTTGCCGAAACATTTCGTACAAACACTACAGTCAGAAATCAGCTTTGTTGGCATTTCCCTCATTACAGTCGTCATGTCATGGGTTTTCCGTCGGGAGCTATACGACTCGGAGAATGGAAACTGGTAGAATGGTTTGAGGACGGTAAACTGGAATTATACAACTTAAAAGAAGACCTCGGCGAACAAAATAATATTGCTGACCATTTTCCCGAAAAAACCTCTGAACTAAAAAAAGAACTAGATAAATGGAGAAAAGATACCGGAGCAAAAATACCGGAACGAAAATGACAATAGATAATGTAATAATTTATTGATGCGATAATTGGGTTAATGAAACAACTTTATCTTAAAAATATGAACATAATAAATACAGATTTACTGTTTGAGAGTGATGTGCTCAAGGGTAAAAGTATCGAACACTCAGAAAGAGTATTAGGTGATTTGAAAGGGATTTTTCGAGACGAAGAAGTCAGAATAAAAATGGAGCAATCCGAATTGATTTACGAAGTCGATTGTCATTTTCCTGTTGCCGACGGCACATCAGGCGGTTTGTTTTTTGGAATAACAAAGATATATCCCGGAAAGGTCGGTGACGAATACTTTATGACCAAGGGTCATTTTCATTCTCAGTCGGATCGTGGCGAATATTACTGGGGAATAAAGGGCGAGGGAGTATTGATACTCATGGACAAGGGCAGGCGTACTTGGGGAGAGAGGATGTGTCCGGGCAGTCTGCATTATATTCCTGCACACGTTGCCCATAGGGTTGCAAATATCGGCGATGAAACCCTAAGTTTCGGTGCTTGCTGGCCATCCGATGCAGGACATAATTATGAAGAAATTGCGGAAAAAGGATTTTCTGCCAGACTAATTGATGACAAAGGGAACCCTCTTTTAATTTCGGAACAACAGGCATGATAGTAATAGGACTTGATATTGGGGGGACATATATTAAGGCGGGTCTTGTCGAGGATGGTCGTCCCGTTGAAACCGACAGTATTTATGTGGACGATAATACCAATTTCGATGCCGTTGTACCAATTCTGACAAAAGAAGTTACTAGATTACTGACAAGTTGCAGAGTAGGAACTGATAAACTCAAGGGCATAGGCATTGCATTTCCGGGACTTGTAAATTTGACACAAACATCAGTAATTGAGACCCACAAATATTACGGGGCAAAAGATTTCGATTTTCAACAATGGGCAAAGGACAATTGGGGAGTTCCCATTGTACTTTTGAATGATGCCCGTATGGCAGGCTATGGGGAATGGTTTGCTGGAGCGGGCATCAACTCCAAGAACATGGCAATGCTCACTTTTGGCACAGGTATCGGCAGTTGTGTAATCATGGACGGCAAAATGCTTGATGGTAAAGGACACAAAGCAGGTAATCTGGCAGGTCATTTTATTGTAGATGTTAACGGCGAGAGGTGTCAATGTGGCAATATCGGATGTGCTGAAGCTCAGGCATCTTCATGGCAGTTGCCAAGGTTAGTCTCCCAAGACCCCGACTTCAGATATAGCATTTTTGCCAATGGCGAGAGTGTTAATTTTGAGAAACTCTTTGGCTTATATCGCAAAGACAATCCACTGGCTATAAGAGTACTTACTTACTGCCTGAATATCTGGAGTGCCACTATAATAAATATGATACACGCATTCGACCCTGAGCTTATTATTTTGGGTGGAGGAGTAATGAAAAGTGCTGATATTATAGTTCCCTACATACAAGAAAGGGTTGATAAATATTCATGGAGTACACCCGAGAGGACGAAGATAAAAGCCGCAAAGTTAGGGAATGATGCCTCTATTGTGGGCGCATATTTTTTCATGTCCGAGAATCTGAAAAACAAACACATTAAATACCAAACACAATAGTATTAATTGTCTAAATATAAAATCTCTAAAATAGAAACAGATGAGGAGTTACTTAAATGGACAAAAGTCCAACTACGACAAAGCTCCTTTTGTGGAAGTTCCTGAATATCAGAGCGACTGCACGAGAGGGTGGCAAAAGATAATAGAAGGTCTAAACAAGGCTATCTCATGTATTGCAAAAGACAATATCGCTATCGTCATCGACACTTACGTGGGAGTGAACGACGACGAATTGGTATCGGCTTTCGAGAGTGGCTTGAAACACGACAGTTTTTTCTTGAGCTCATCTGCAATGAAAGATGAAAAGGAGCTTGAGAGGATGCTTCACCCCGATGTTACCGACGATGATATTTTCGGATATATGACACGCTTCGTGCTTAGTGATTTTTTTAACACTTTCAAACTTGAAGCCGCTAAGAATCAGCTAAAGAGCAGCAAAGGCATAAACATTATCTATGGTGTGGGAGCTAGTCTTTTTGCACCTGATTACGACATTTTGGTATATGCCGACATGCCTCGTTGGGAAGGACAAATGCGTTTCCGCCGCAACGAAGTTAGCAATCTCGGGATGAACAACAAAGACTTAAAAGCATCATTACAATACAAACAGGCGTATTTTGTCGATTGGCGGGTATGCGACAGGCATAAGAAAACCTTGTTTGGCAAAATGGATTTTGTTTTGGACACGGTCATTCTCAATCAGCCCAAGATGATAAGTGGCAAAGCGATGTTGGCAGGCTTAAAGTTGGCAACCGAGCAGCCGTTTAGAGTAGTTCCATTCTTTGACCCGGGACCTTGGGGCGGACAATGGATGAAAGAGGTTTGCGACCTCGACAAAACCGCTGTAAACTATGCATGGTGCTTCGACTGCGTACCTGAGGAGAACAGTTTGAATTTGAAATTTGGTGATACCCTTTTTGAGCTACCGTCAATAAATTTGGTTTTCAATCAGGCTAAGAACTTGTTGGGCGATCCCGTTCATGCACGTTTTGGCGATGAATTCCCCATACGCTTTGATTTTCTGGACACCATGCAGGGTGGGAATCTGAGCTTGCAGGTGCATCCTCTGACGGAATACATACAAGAAAAATTTGGGATGCATTACACACAGGACGAGAGTTACTATATGCTTGACGTAGAAGACAATGCCGTAGTGTATCTAGGAATTAAAGATAGCTGTCAAACCGACCAAATGCTGACAGAGCTTCAGAAGGCGCAAGATACAGGCTGTACTTTCGATGCCGAGAAACACATTGGCGTATGGGAGGTAAAAAAACACGACCATGTGCTAATACCTGCTGGTACTATTCACTGCTCAGGAGCAGGCAGTATGGTTTTGGAAATAAGTGCCACACCCTATATTTTCACTTTCAAGCTCTATGATTGGGGCAGAATGGGGCTCGACGGCAAGCCACGCCCAATAAACATCGAACACGGAAAGAATGTAATACAATGGGACAGGAATGAATCATGGTGCAAGGAACATATTGTAAATCAAGTAGAAGCTGTGTCCGAAGGAGATGGATGGAAGGAAGAACGCACAGGACTTCACGAACGTGAGTTTATAGAAACTCGTCGACATTGGTTTAGCAAAACCGTGCATCACCATACCAAGGGCGGAGTAAATGTCTTAAATCTGGTGGAAGGTCGCGAGGCAGTTGTTGAAAGTCCGTCGGGAGCATTTTCTCCTTTTGTTGTTCATTATGCCGAGACCTTTATAATACCTGCATCAGTGGGCGAATATACCATACGTCCTTATGGAGAGTCGAAGGGCAAGAAGTGTGGAACCATTAAGGCTTATGTGAGAACAAAGCCATAAAACATTGATTTATGAAGAATAACTTAAAATTCAATCCGGGTTTTGACATTACAGTAAAGACCGAGCCAATGGGCTTCGATTATGGGAAAGGAGTTTTCGGTACTGAAGTTGAAAACAGAATGCTAGATGATATAAGGAAAAGTTTACAAGACCCGTTCTGTAAAGGACCTAACATTGTATACAGCATAGCAATGGATGTTGGCAAAAACGAGCATCGTAATCTTCTGGAACAACTACATCTTTTGTATGGAGTAGTAACTTATGCAGCAGGCAGGCTTGGCAATGAACCAATTAGGAGTCAAGGGCATATCCACAAAGTCTCGTCATATTGCGGTATGTCGACACCTGAAGTTTACGAAATATGGCAGGGAAAGGCTGTTATTTATATGCAGGAAAGTGCAAAAGACAATCCGGGCAGATGTTTTGCCGTAGAAGCTATGCCCGGAGAAGTAGTGATAGTTCCTCCCGGCTGGGCGCATGCCACAATTAGTGCCGACCCTAGTCAGCCTCTGACTTTTGGTGCGTGGTGCGACAGAGACTATGGTTTCGACTACGAGGATGTACGAGCCCACAAGGGACTGTCATGGTTTCCTATATTGGATGAAAAAGGGAGCCTAAATTGGCAGAGAAACGAGAACTATCGAGAGTCGGAATTGATTATAAAAAGCCCTGAGAAGTACGAAAATTTAGGCATAGTGAAAGACAAATCCATTTACGAGAGCTTTGAGGAAGACCCAAAGCGGTTTTTATATGTTCCACGCCCACAATTGAAATCTGAAATTTGGGAAAACTTTACACCATGAACAAAAACTCGAACTACCTAATTTTTATAACAATAGTAGCCACGCTGGGCGGACTTCTATTCGGTTATGATACTGCCGTAATATCGGGCACAGTAGACTCATTGAAGCAGTTTTTTATAACTCCAAAGGGTTTGGGAGCAGATGCTGCAAACTCTTTGTTGGGCTTCACCGTATCGAGTGCGATTATAGGCTGCATCGTTGGAGGGCTCATTGGAGGAGTTGTCAGCAAGAGGCTGGGGCGAAAACGAGGTTTAATGTTAGCCGGAGTATTATTTCTAGTGTCGGCATTGGGTTCGGCAATGCCTGAGCTAGGATTTGAAAAAGTAGGGCAAGGCGGTCATGCTTATCTGACAAACTTTGTTGTTTACAGATTTATAGGCGGTATTGGTGTTGGGCTGGCATCTATGTTGTCGCCAATGTTTATATCGGAGCTGTCGCCTGCAAAAATAAGAGGACGCTTAGTGTCTTTAAATCAACTTGCAATAGTCATAGGTATTGTGGTAGTTTATTTTGTCAACTACCTCATCGCCTTGCAAGGTGATGCTTCTTGGCTGAATACCGTAGGTTGGCGTTGGATGTTTGCCTCCGAAACGATACCTGCCTTGATATTTCTTGTTGCCTTACAGTTTGTTCCGGGTAGTCCTCGCTACTTAGCTCTGAAAGGCAAAGACGAAGAAAGTCTAAAAATACTCAGCAAAATAAACGGTATAGAACGAGCGAAGCAAGAATTTGCAGAGATAAAGTCGTCTGTGACAGGGCGTTCTGCGAAGTTGTTTTCCTATGGAAGTCGAGTTGTGATAATCGGTATACTGCTTACTGTATTTCAGCAGAGTGTAGGCATCAATGCTGTGCTTTACTACGCTCCGGAAATATTTAAGTCTATGGGTTATGGCAACAATTCATCAATGATGCAAGCTGTATTTGTAGGAGTAGTAAACCTATTGTTTACATTCATTGCCATACTTTACGTAGATAAATGGGGGCGCAAGAAGCTACAAATAATAGGGGCCGTCGGTATGGCATTGATGATGTTAGCACTCGGCACATCATTTTATCTTGACAAGGTTGGGGTGGCAACTTTGATATTTATGCTTGGCTTTGTTGCTTGTTTTGCTATGTCGTGGGGACCTGTTACATGGATACTTGTTTCGGAAATATTCCCCAATATGATACGTGCTCGGGCAATGGCATTAGCAACTGCGGCGACGTGGATTAGCAATTATATTATATCATGGACTTTCCCAATTCTGAACAATAATGTATGGTTGGTAGAGCACTTTAATCATGCCTTTACATATTGGCTTTATGGCGGTATTGCCATTCTTGCCGTACTTTTTATGATTTTCTTCGTTCCCGAAACCAAAGGAAAGACACTAGAAGAGATGGAAGGATTTTGGAAAAAAAATAAATAACAATAGCTGTCAGTCTGATATTCAAAAGTCAGAGTGTCTAATAACCCGATAATTAGAGTCCGTCTATAGAGTCCAATATCTGCGTTATGTTCGCTTTGCGAATTAGTCATTTACACAAGTAAACTCCTAATTCACAAAGTTTCGCAAGCCTTGATCTTGAACTTTATAGCTCAGACTTCTGACATTACGGACAGACACTAATTAGTAAAAAATAAATATATGAAAACACATCATCTTAAATTAACAAGAATTGTCCTTGCCTTACTAGTCACGGCATTGACACCAAGATTAAATGCGCAAGATTACAAAGTCTACAACATCGATGCCATTTCGGTAGGTAAAGAAATAGTATCGGGTGATTTTGGCATGGGCACAAATCACGACACACAAGGACACTCTTTCTCGGTAAATAACTACTATATGATAAAGGATGGCAAGCCTTGGTTTCCGGTAATGGGCGAGTTGCAGTACAGCCGTTATCCTAGAAATATGTGGGAAGATGCCATACTGAAAATGAAATCCGGAGGTCTTGACATCATAGCTACTTATGCTTTTTGGCTTCATCATGAGGAGGTAAAAGATGAATTTGATTTCTCTGGAAGACGAGATTTGCGTGCATTTATAGAACTGTGCAAAAAACACGATATGAAGGTGTTGCTGCGCATCGGACCTTGGGGACACGGCGAGGTCAGAAACGGCGCATTCCCCGACTGGGTGCAGTCTATGCCCTCAACACGCAGCAACGATCCTGAATACCTGAAATATGTAAAAAGAATATACACGCAGTATTACAAGCAATGCGACGGTTTGCTGTTCAAAGACGACGGTCCTATTGTGGGCATACAGCTGGAAAATGAATACGGTGGCGACCCGAGCCACATTGTAGAGTTAAAGCGATTGGCAAGAGAAGTTGGGTTCGATGTTCCCTACTACACTGTTACAGGCTGGAACAATGTTCGCATTCCCGACAAGGAGGTACTGCCTGTTCAGGCCGGATATGCCGACGCAGCATGGTATGGAGGCACACAGCAGCTTGCGCCAAACGAACAGTTCCTTTTTATGACAGGAATACCTATCAATACAGGTGTCGGCACCGATGTTTTGCCTGTATTGGAAGTTTATGGCGGTAGGACTTACAACCCCTCCGACTATCCATGGCTGACAGCAGAGCTGGGCTTAGGTATGTTTGTAGGCATGAGGCGTCGCCCCGTCATAACTCGCCAAGATGCTTTGTCATTGTCGATAGTGAAATTGGCAGGTGGAGCAAACTGCTTGGGATACTACATGTACCATGGCGGAACAAATCCGCAAGGTAAACTTACGACTTTAGAAGAGCCGGGCTGTGCAAAGATGTCTTATGATTTTCAACCCGCAGTGGGCGAATTTGGCGAGACCAATTCAAAATACATGGAGACCAAGCTCATACACTATTGGCTTCACGACTTCGGAGAGCAGCTTTGCTCAACTATTCCTGCAATGCCACAGGAGCGTCCGACGGGAGTCGAAGATGTTGAGACCTTCAGGTGTATGACTCGTACCGACGGTACTTCGGGCTATCTGTTTTTCAGTAACTATCAGCGTTATGTTGAAAACAAAGATTTAGGTATACAGATTAATATGAAACTGAAACAGGG
This sequence comes from Bacteroidales bacterium, assembly GCA_047975005.1. Lineage (GTDB taxonomy): Bacteria > Bacteroidota > Bacteroidia > Bacteroidales > Prolixibacteraceae > JBKEAJ01. The sequence continues at coordinate 28,416 of JBKECW010000064.1, forward strand.
CAATATGCTAATCCCCAACAAGCCAATAGTTGTGCCGAAAGATTGCGCCGGGATATGGGCTGTCAATCTAAACATGTCCAACAATGTCAAGTTAAAGTATGCTACTACACAGCTGATCTGCAAAGTCCCCTCTGAGGATGGCGACACATATTTCTTTTTTGCCCACGACGGATTGAGAGCCGAATATTCTTTTGATGCTAACAGCATTAAGAGAGTTATTGGTAAAGGTAGCAGAACCGAGATAAGTAAAGTTGACGGTCAATATGTTATTACGCTCGAAGAGCCTGGTAAAAATGCCGTGTTAGAAGTTGAAGCTACTGGTGGTCGGAAACTTAGAATCTGTACTCTAAACAAAGACGAAGCGATGCAAATGTTTAGATTTAAAGATTTATGGGGACAGCCTCGCTTGGTTATGGCAGATGGAGATGTGCTTATTGATGGTAACTCGCTGTATGTTCAGCGAATTGCCGAGGCATCGGGCGATGTTCGTATCTTCCCTTCTCCCAAGAGCATGAGTATAGATGGCAAGAAGATAAAGTTAAAAAGGGATGGCATTTGGCGCAAATGCTCGTGGGCACTTCCTGAGAAAAATATAGATGTGGAGCTCACAAAAACCGATGAAGGCTATGAGCTGTCAGTGTCAAGTGGTTCAATGCAAGGTGTTTACGATGTGTTTCTTGATTTCGACTGGACTGGGAATGTCTTGGAAGCATATAAGGACGGCAAATTATTCTCAGATTATATCTATTACGGACCACATTTCAGACCGAGCGTTAAACATTGGGGAACAGATATTTTAGACACAAAAGTAAAAATCAAAAGCAGCCCAATCAGCTCTGAAACAAAATGTTATATTGAACCTATGTACAGACCTGATTTTTCAAAGCAGGATACTTATTCCGATATTAATAAAATCACTCCTTTGCCACAATATCGGGTGGTATTAGAAGCAAAGTAGGATGAAGCGGTAGTTTTGTTTAATAAGCATTAACCAATTCTTTTATGTGGAGGCAGGATTTTCTTTGTGGAGAGTCTTGCCTCTGTCATTATGTTGATAACGTAAGTTTATATTGCTGTGTTTTTTGTAAATGCATATCACTTTGTGTTAAAATTGTATTAGTACTGGTTAACATTCAGAAAAAACTAAGATAACATTTGCTTTACCTTTGAACTGAGAAATACAAACTGATGCTTGGCAACTCTAGCCGAAACATATTGCTAAGCAAAGAAATCGAAATCACCCAGAACAAAGAATTTAATAAAATGTAGGATTATGAATGATTTTACAAATTTCAACTCGTCAAAAATGAAAACAGTACAGGCACTTGTTTTCATAATTCTGCTCTGCGTTTCTTGTCAGAAGAACGACACAGAAAAAAGAACGACAATATCTCTCGATGGCAATTGGGATATTGCAAAAGGAATAATCGACATAAAGCCCGACAGCTACAAACACAAAACCACCGTACCCGGATTGCTAGACAAGCTGCCTACCGACTTTGAAAGACCCGCCCCAAAAGAAAAAGGAAGTATCAGGGAGCAGGGGATGCTACTGAGGCATGGCGCAAAGAATATGTCGGACGACGCCTATTGGTATCGCACATCATTTCAAGTTCCTGACGGCAATCTCGACATACTGCAACTAAACATCCAAAAAGCAAAATATGGTTCGAGCATATACCTAAACGGACAAAGGATAAAGAATCACTCCTACAATTTCACCCGAAACCTCATCAATATCACTGACTATATTCGCAAAGACACCGCAAACATTCTGGAAATATGCATCGGTGCAGAAAGATATAATAAACTGTCGAGCACAGTCAGCGGCAGCGATTTTGAAAAACGAAGATATATATCGGGAATATACGACCACGTATCCATAACTTCGGCATCTGCTCCTTTTGTTGCGAATGTACAGGTTGCCCCAAAGATAGGCGACAGCAGTATTGATATTGAAACAGAGCTGTTTAACCCAACAGCCATAAGCATAACAGGCAATGTAGTTTTTCGGGTAAAGGAGAAATCGACAGGCAAGACAGTAGTAGAGGAGAAAGTGACATTAAGTACCATCAAAGAAGGGGAAACAGTAAAGAGAAGGGATAAAGTTGTTATTCCCGATGCACATTTGTGGTCGCCTGAAACCCCATTTCTATACACCCTCGAAGTAGAGACCAAAGGGGATCTTTTTACAACCGTCTTCGGAATGCGAGAGTTTCATTTTGACACCCAAAGCAAAAAACCGATACTCAACGGAAAACCGTACTATCTACGCGGCACGAATATATGCATGTATCGTTTTTTTGAAGACCCCGACCGTGGCAACAAACCTTGGGACAAAGAGTGGGCAAGAAAAGTTATCAGGTCTTTCAAAAGTATGGGGTGGAACAGTTGTCGATACTGCATCGGTTTCCCTCCCGAAATATGGTATGAAGTTGCCGACGAAGAGGGGATGCTGATACAAGACGAATTTCCAATATGGATTTCACATTTTCTGCCCGAAAGCTGGACTTTCGAAGAGCTGTATCCTCAGTTTGAAGACTGGATGCAAGAGCGATGGAATCATCCCTGCGTAATAATATGGGATGCACAAAACGAATCTGTAATAGGCGAGTTGATGACAGATGTAATCGATTCTGTCAGACAACTCGACATGTCCGACCGTCCTTGGGACAACGGTTGGGATATCGGACGTCGTAAGACTGATCCTTTCGAAGCACATCCATATTTATTTTACAATCCGGTGTCTGCTCCACAGGCATCCGATTTCAGAATGAATAAACTATCACAAGTGAATCCTGAGCCGGGAACTATCCGTGGCGAATCCGGAGGGTCGCGTATCACAAATACACAAAACCAACCCATCATAATTAACGAATATGATTGGCTCTGGCTAAACCGCGACGGATCTTCCTGCTCTTTGTCGAAGAAAAACTACGACGCAATGTTGGGCAAAGATGCAACACCTAACCAACGACGCGAACTTTACGCCCGATACACGGCAATGTTCACCGAGTTCTACCGAGCAGGACGGAAAGTGGCAGGAATACAACACTTTTGCGGGCTTGGCTATTCTAACCCTCCCGACGGCGAAACCTCAGACCACTTCATCGATTTGGAAAATGTCGTAATGGAACCGTACTATGTCAAATATGTCGGTAACTCATTCGCTCCTCTGGGAATTATGATTAATTTCTTCGAACCAAAATTTAAGGTCGACGAAGAAATAGAAGTCCCCGTAAAACTCATTAACGATACTGATGCAAACTGGAAAGGAAGTATAAAACTATCCCTACACAACAAAGACGGAGAAGAAATAAAATCAGAAATTATAGGCGCGTCCGTATCCAAGCTAGACACCTCCAAGTTTTCAATAGGCTTTAAGCTACCCACGCAACAAGGAGAGTACGAATTTATCGCTACCATCGATGACAAAGATGTCAGCTCATATCGAAAAATATCAGTTAACCCCTGATATGAGCTAGAATAATACATCTCCGGAATTGAATAATTGCTCCGAAAATATCGGGGCATTAAATACCTTAACTTAAAATCCATACTTATGAAAAAAAAACAAACATTTTTCATCTAGTGACAGCTTTTGTTACTGCATGATAGGCGTATTAAGAGCAGCTTTGACAGTTATTCTGCTCGTGGGATTTATCCCTTTTACAAGCCTTGCAGAAGTGGAAAGATTTTCATCCACGGAACAGCTTAGCAATAACGCAATGCAAGGAAACATAGAAGGGATAGTGACAGACAGCAAGGGAGAAGCCTTGGCAGGCGTTTCTATTCGTATCAAAGGAACTTATTTAGGAACTATAAGCGACGTGGACGGTAAATTCAGTCTAAAAGCCAAAGACGTTGATATACTCGTTTTTTCATTTATCGGAATGGTACTCAAGAAATTGAAGTAGGCGGACAATCTAATTTTGAGATAAAAATGAAAGCCGACGCAATAGGTCTTGATGAGGTTGTTGCCATCGGCTACGGTACTCAGAAAAAGGTGGACCTCACAGGAGCTGTTTCTTCAGTAAATGCCGACAAACTGGAGAACATCCCTACCCCAAGCATAAACAGAGCCTTGCAAGGACAAGCATCGGGAGTGTTTATATCTTCCAACGACGGGTCGCCCGGAGGTGGAACAACAGTAAGAATCAGAGGCTATGGGTCATTACAAAGTGGCAACGGGCTCCTGTAATAGGGCAACAAAAGGAGCTGCACAAACGCTACTTGCAAAAGCATATTTATATCAGAAAAAGTTTTCTGAATGCGAAGCTGTGTCAGGAGAGGTAATCAACTCCGGAGACTATACTCTAACTCCCGATTATAAGGATATTTGGAGCGGAGAGAGCGAACATATTGACAACGGAACCATCTTCGATATAGTTTACACCTCTAGTGACATAGGGCGTCATATTGCTTATTGGGCAGTATCTCAACGTAGCAGAAATTGGAAAGGCTGGGGACTTAATTGCCCATCAGCAGACCTTCTAAGCGAATTTGAGCAAGAACCGGGAGATCCCCGTATTATCTGGACATTTCAATTTAATGGAGACATTTCTGAAGGGCGAGTGGTAAATAACGAAGGTTACGATAATCCTGACCTTATGCATTGTAGAAAGGCATGGAATGCCTTGTCAAAAGACCCTGCAAACGGAAATTTCGGTAAAAATTTCAAAGTGCTACGATATGCAGACGTATTGCTTATGTATGCAGAGGCAGCCAATGAAAATGGCAACTCCGCAGGAGCTCTTGAAAAGTTAAATATGGTTCGCAAGCGTGCAAGAGAATCTAGTGTCACCGACCCGGAAAGAGAGTTTATTAATTACACACTTCCTGATTTGCCGACCGACCAAAGAGTGCCAGATGTCGCAACCGGCGATAAAGACGAACTGCGAAATGCAATATGGCACGAGCGCCGCCTTGAATTTGCCACCGAAGGCAATCGTTTCTTCGAGCTTGTTCGTCAGGGAAGAGCAGGGGAAGTGATGAGATCCTACGAGTCAAGAGGAGGGAAACAGGGTTACGGCAGAAACTTCGATGATGAGAAAAACGTGCGTTGGCCAATTCCACAAGTAGACATAGACCAAACACTTGGTGTATTAACACAGAATCCGAAATATTAGTCACACACTAAAACTTATTCAGGACGGAGAATAGCACTCCGTCCTTTTTTTTTGCCTCTTCATAATGCCGAAGCAAACAAATTTGATGATATTGCCCATACTTTTCTGGAGGTTTGTGTGTCCGTATCGCCCCGTAGCGGTATGTATATATTCATTCTTTTTGGAGATTGCAAGGTGCAAAATGTTAAGAGTTTTTTTTGCTAAAAATAGACTAATAGAAAAAACGAATAAAATTATTTTGGATTATGGAATAAAATGTGGTAATTTTGAATATTATGGTGGTTGTGAATTTTGTCTGTCGTGTGCAATTTATCCATACTCAATTGTCTATTAGACAAAGTAAATTACTATATGAAGAAATTTTTACTGTTTATATCTGTTGTGATTATTGCTGCTTCTGCGATGGCTCAGCCCTCGTGGTTTTACAGTGGCACTCGACAGTTGGACGAGGAGCAGTTGAAGAAGGTTCTTCAAGAGAGGATTGATAACAGAATCGGTCTGTCTGAGGATGCAGTTAAGGAATTGTCCAAGAAATATAACAGGACAGGCAATAACAACGACAATGTTTTATTATTTTATACTAAAACGACAAGCAGGAAGCTGGATGTCCCCGCTGATAATGCGGGAAGTTGGTCTATCTCGGATTACCTGAATTCTAAAAGAGGGACGGGAGATATCTTAAATATTAGGCAGGTAGAGTCTGGGTCTTCATTAGAGAAACTCAATAACATGTCTGTTTCATCGACAAAAAGTCAAAGTCAGGTTTTTAAAAACAGTCAATTGGTAGACGAGTTCTCAATGATGTCAGACAGCATGAAGGGAGAGATTGCCAGAATGATATTTTATAGCGAGTTGCAAAAAAATAATCCTGACATACATGCAAAGACAGAAGAGAACCTAAAGGTTGCAGATGGATTTACTGTTGAAGATTGGAAAACCTTACTTGAGTGGAACAATAAATACCCTCCTAACAATAGAGAAACAAAGCTTAACCAGAATGCATACAGCTCTCAGAATGTTAGGAATCCTTTTGTAGATAATCCGAATTTTGCCAACAAAATTTGGAATTATGGTAGCGATGAGAATATTTCTTTTGGAGACATAACTCAATCTCCATTGGTTCCGAAGAAAGATGATACTGTTGACATATCTACCCCAATATTTGTTGAAAGCGGAACCGTAAATCAGGTGACACTCACCTACGGCTTGAGTTATGATGCAAACACATACTCCCAAAGCATGGAGGATAAAAATCAGGTTTATTCGGCTAAACTTAAATTGACAGGAATAGAGGAGACCGAGACTATGTTTTATAGGATTATTGCAGTTTCTGACAGCGATACCAGCTCTGTTTCTTCAGATTTTACAGTGCCTAAGGATATTCATTCTAGCGAGATTGACGACATTGGTGCAGTGCAAGGTTTAGGACTGTGTTCGGATATAATAGGAGAGCATACTTATGTGACAGGTCGGGTAACTGGTAATCTAGACAGGACATGGTATCTACAATCTGGAGAAGAAAAACGGAGTGGTATAGCCATTGATGGCAATCTATTCAGGGGGCAAGTCGGAGACAGTGTCATTCTTGGGGGATATGTATTTGAAAAAAATGGAGTTACAAGCATCAGCGACTTGACATATACATTTAATTATCATCGCCCTGTTCCTTATAAACCGCTAGAGGTTAGTATCAAAGAGTTGAAGAATAGCCCTGAAGACTATGAGAGTATGCTGATTAGAATACCAGAGGTTAAATTTCTTGATGACAAGAGCCAGTTGCCTAAGGCAGGAGGTAAGACTATGATAAGTTCTGCAAGGGATGAGGAGTACTCAATAAGTATAAAAATAGATTCGGCAATAGACCTTGCAGGGAAGACTTATCCTAATGGAATAGTCGATGTGCAGGGGATTTTGAGTGAGGATGGAGACGAATACTTTATTATACCTCGCACGTTTTCAGATTTGAATATAAAGAGAGACACAGTAGCTCCAAAAATAACAGACCTTTCTTTTGATAAGACAAATGCAATGTTGAGAGTGAAATATAGCGAACCGATAGAAGTGAGTTCTGCAACCAATCCTGAGAGCTATGAGTTTGTCAGCAAGTCGACTAGGGCGGAGTATGTCAGGCTTGATGACTCAAAAAGAATTGCGACATTGTTGTTGTCGAATGTTCCGGAAAAGGAGATGACCTTTACGGCAAGAGGAGTAGAGGATCTTGCTGGCAATAAAGCTGGGGGTGTTGAGTATTCGGTTAATGTTCCGGTCTCCACAAAAGACCATAATTTTAGTATGGATTATAATGGAGATGACGTGCAGCTGTCTAAAAGCGCCTTTAAACACAATGAGTTACAGGTGAAATCGAAGGGGCTAGAAATTTCTAAAATAGAGATATATTCTATGGTCGGAGACAAACTCATAGAGTATCCGGTCGATGCATTTAGTACGACAATAAATATTAATAACCTGGGTAAAGGTATGTATATTGCTGATATTTTTTTAGATAACAACAGCAAAGTTTCCAGGAAATTTGTAAAAGACTGATAAAAACGAAATCAAAATAAATGGCTTATGGAACTAAGCAAGATGCTCTCAGCAAGACTGAGAGAGTTTTTTGGATTTGATACTTTTAAGGGAGAGCAACGCGAAATAATAGAAAGTGTACTTAGTGGGCGCAACACATTTGTGCTGATGCCTACTGGCGGAGGGAAATCATTATGCTACCAGTTGCCTGCGCTTATGTCCGAGGGTACAGCCATTGTAGTTTCGCCACTTATCGCCTTGATGAAAAATCAGGTCGATGCCGTTAGGGCTTTAGGGAGCAACAATAGTGTGGCACATGTTCTTAACTCGTCGCTGTCAAGACAAGCAATAACAGAAGTACGAGAGGATTTGTTGGCAGGTAGAACTAAACTCCTTTACGTCGCTCCCGAGTCGCTGACAAAAGAAGAGAATGTAGAGTTGTTTAAGTCAATAAAGATATCGTTCTATGCCGTAGACGAAGCTCATTGTATTTCGGAGTGGGGACATGATTTTAGGCCGGAATACCGTAGAATAAAACCTATTATTCAGGAGATAGAGGACCGCCCAATCATAGCACTTACAGCAACAGCAACAGCAAAAGTGCAGCATGATATAAAGAAGAATCTAGGAATGCTGGACGCTAGGGTGTTTAAGGCCTCGTTTAACAGAGAGAACCTATATTATGAGATACGCCCTAAGTCGAACAATATAAATGTAGAAATAATAAAGTACATAAAGCAACATCCCAATAAATCGGGCATTATTTATTGTCTAAGCCGCAAAATGGTGGAGAACGTAGCAGAAGTACTTAATGTGAATGGTATAAAGGCTCTGCCTTATCATGCAGGAATGGATGCAAATACACGTGCAACAAATCAAGACAAATTTCTGATGGAAGAAGTTGACGTTATTGTGGCTACTATTGCTTTTGGTATGGGTATAGATAAGCCGGATGTGCGCTTTGTTATCCATTACGATATACCGAAAAGTCTGGAGGGCTACTATCAAGAAACTGGGCGTGCCGGCAGAGATGGTGGCGAGGGCGAATGTGTAACTTTTTATAGCTATAACGATATTCAAAAACTTGAGAAGTTTAACCATGGAAAGCCTATATCCGAACAAGAAATAAACAAGCAGCTGCTGATGGATACTGTCTCGTACGCCGAAACGGCGATATGTAGACGTTTGATCTTATTACATTATTTCGGAGAAGATTATAATATTGAAAACTGCGGCTCGTGTGATAACTGCCTGAAACCCAAAAAGGAGGTAGATGCAACTGACGATCTAAGAATGGTAATTAATGCAATCCTCAGCGTAAACGAGAAGTTTAAAGCCGATCATATCAGCGATATCTTAATGGCAAACCCGACCTCGTCAGTAAAGTCATTTAAGCACGATACGAATGCTTTTTACGGTAAGGGGATGAACCACAGTAAAGAATACTGGTCTGCACTATATCGACAAGCGATAGTTAAGTATTACATAGAAAAAGATATTGAGAACTATGGACTACTGAAAATCACTAATGCCGGAAGGGAGTTCATGGAATCCAAAAAGAAATTTACCTTGGTATTAAATTTTGAGAAAGAAGAAAATGAAGGTGAAGATACAGAGATAAACTCTATTAACGCAGGTAGTAACGGGCTTGTCGGTGGAGGTGATGACGTTTTGGTTTCGTTATTGTTGAAATTGAGAAAAAAAATAGCAGATAAAGAGAATCTGCCTCCATACGTAATTTTTCAGGAGCCCTCAATCATAGACATGTCTATTCAGTATCCTGTAACTATTGACGAGCTTATCAATATACAGGGAGTAGGAAAAGGTAAGGCTGAAAGGTACGGAGAGAAATTTATTAAGCTTATTGCTGCTTATGTTGAAGACAACGCAATAGAGCGGCCTGATGATTTGGTAGTTAGGTCTGTTGTTGATAAGTCGAAGAATAAGGTCTCAATAATTACCAGCATAGACAGGAAAGTTCCATTTGACGATATTGCAAACTCTTTGGGAATTGAATACGAAGATTTGCTTTCTGAAATAGAAGCAATAATAAACTCCGGAACAAAGCTAAACATTGATTATTACATAAGGGATGTTATAGACGAGGATATTCAGGATGATATAATAGAAGTATTAAGAGAGGATCACAGCGACTCTCTATCTCTTGTAATGGAGGAACTAGGCAGGGATTACTCGGAAGAAGATGTTAGGCTGATGAAAATAAAATTCATCTCAGATTTAGGAAATTAGCCATAATTGTTATGTTCATTCTAATTGTAATCGGAGCAATTGGACAGACTATTTTGTCTTGCTATTGGAGCATACTTGTACCTATTGCTCTGTTATGTCTGTTCCTATTTTATATGCGGGTTCAAAAAAACAAACAGCGAAGGCTAGAAGCGGCAATAAATGCTAAGGACGACTACATTGCAATGCTGGCGCATGATATGAAAACACCAATAATGACAATTAGAGGAGCAATCGAAGTTTTAGAACTCAAGTCAGAAGCATCCGAGAGAGAAAAATTCATATCTATAATTAATAGCTCGGCATTACAACTGCAGAACATTGTTGAGGACACATCCGTGCTTGCTCTAGAAACTCAGAGTACGGATCGGTTCAAGAAGGAGCGCGTTGATATAGAGCGTGTTATATGCTTGTCGGTCAGTTATTGTCAGCATCAGGCGAATAAAAAGAATGTCGCATTAAAGGTAGCGCACAATAACTCGCCTTTATGTGCTTATACAAACCGGAGTATGCTTATTGTTGCATTGAGGAATATTGTAGCCAATGCTGTAAAGTACTCCGACATTGGGAGTGTTGTTAGTATCTTAACATCGGTAACAGATTCTGTATTGATAATAAGAATTTGCGATTATGGTGTAGGAATGCAAGCTGACAAAATAGATGAAGTTTTGGGTGGCAAAAGTGTCAGCAGCTCTGTGGGTACTGTTGGGGAGCAGGGCAGTGGGATTGGTCTTGTCAACTCAATTAAAATTATAAAGATGCTGGATGGGTATGTAGATATATACTCGGAGAAAGGAAAGGGGACAGAAGTACGTGTTAGCTTGGAGTGTTGCAAGATATAGTATTTTATGATATTTTAAATAAATATTATTTATGTTTTATGGGTAAGTTTCGGATGTTGTTTGGTATCATCTTTGTTTTGTATGTTAGTGTTGGATAAGAATAAATAAAATATATTATAATGAAAACGATAAAAAAAATAGCATTATCATGTGTGATGCTTGTGCTTTTTCTAGGAGTAGCTTCGGCTCAGGTAAACAGTGATTATGACAAAAGTTATGATTTCTCAAAAGTAAAAACCTATAAATTTTTGGGGTGGGAAAAGAGTAGTGATAAGAACATAACAGCAACCGACAAAGCAGCAATACTAAGTGCATTCGAGCGCGAGCTTGAGGCTAGAGGGCTGACTAAAGTAGAGAATGGCAAGGCAGACCTTGCGATAACCTTGTTTGCAGTAGTAAATAAGGGAGAGAGTAAATCGGCATACACTACATTTACAGGTGGATATGGATATCATTCTATAGGTTGGGGTTGGGGTCCAGGTTTTTGGGGAGGTCCCGGCTTTGGAACTGCCACTACTGATATTGATACTGAATATTATAACGAGGGTACATTGGTTATAGACTTCTTCGATACAGCTAGTAAGAAACTTGTATATGAGAGTCTTATAAAAGGAGAGGTGAATGACAATGCGGCAAAACGCGCTAGTAGAGCTCCTAAGAAGATACACAAGGTAATGAGAAAATTCCCAATTAAAGAACTCAGAAAAAGAAAATAAGAAGTTCCAATTTTTAGAGAGGAAGAGGGTGTTCTAATATTTAGGACACCCTCCTTTTTTTCTAGTAGTAGCGGTATTTGTTTCTAATTTTTGTAGGTTTCCTGTATAAACTCCAAGTAAAGCCCACGCTGAAAAACTCTTTTATCTGCAAGCCTGCTTTCTCGTCAACCTTCGTCTCTGTTCCATCTACGATCTCGTAGACAGGAACTTTTTGATTTGCATTGTAGTATAAATCCATTCTTAGGTTAAGGTTTATACGTTCTGTGAGATCTATAAACAGATGATTTTCCCACAATAAGTCAGCACTATTTGCAAAATCGGCATATTCGAAGAACATCCGATAGCGAGACGTCAGCTTACACTTCTCAAGCAATTTTGTATTGTAGTTTATCTCTGCTTCAAATCCTTTGTCAAACAAGCTAGTGCTATATTTGTCTACCCCTTGGAGTGTCTGGTTGTATTTGCTCGTATCTGTGTAAAACACGTATTTTAATGTAAAGGGCGAAAGTCTTACCTGAAAATTATCCTTAGGCTTGTACTGTATACCTAAGTTGTATCTGAATGTGCCAGGGTTTAGAAGTCCGTACAGAGGCACTTTATCGGCATCTTTAGGGTAACTATAAGTCGTAAATAATTGCGTCTCAAATTCAATCCCACTGCTGTAATACCATTTGTTTATAGCTTTTATTGAGAGATCTGAATTTATTCTCAGCCTATCATGAGTACTTTTTACAGGTTCATCTTTTGCACTGTTCCATCCTTCCTCTATGAGTATAGCATTCGCCCAGTTAACTCTGTTCATGCTATAGGTAGCCTTCCCATTGAGAATTGTCAGCAACGAAAAAGCATCGTCTCCTCCTTTTGCCCAGTATTTGTTCATTGCGACTTGCGAAAACGTCAATGTCGTATTTGTCTCGTATGTCCATGGCTGATAGGCATGTATGCCATCCTTTGTGTCGGGAATGTCTTTGTTGACTGTTATTGTATTTAGTTTCTTTAGTTCCTTCTTTTGCTGCTCTTGCATACGCTGAAACATCACATTGTCGGCAACAAACATCTCGATTGTGTTAAGGTCGACGCTTTTTATCATCAGGCTTAGCGAATCGTTCTGAGGATTTCTTACCCAAAATCGTCGTGAGTATGTTTGTCCATTTTGCATGAGTAGAGGCTGAGAAGTATTGTCTCCATTTCTAAGCTGTATTTGGCTGGGTCTGTGATATATATAGTCAAAAACCTGCATGCAGACATCTTTTAGAAGATTGTTTGTACTTCGAGACTCGTGAGTGTTATAGTCTCTTATTAGCCTAAGGTTACTACTTATAGACTCCTTCGCAAAGACTTCTTGTTTTTCGGCTACTATTCTATCTATTACTTTGTTTGTGAAGTCAGTATTTATTGAGTCTATGTGTTTGCTCATCAGGTGATTGTTGTACTCTTGCCTTTCTTTTTCCATGTAACTATACAGCACCGAGTCTGACAGCATCATTATAATGCGTTTCTGTTCGTTTCCTCTAGAAGTATCAATACTATTGAAGTATGAGCTCATTTTTTGAGACATATCCAAAGTGCCATTCAGAAACAAAGTGTGTCCTTGTCCCGGAGGAACTGTTTTTACTGATTTGGATATATCTTTATAGAGGTGTTCCGGAATTTTTATATCGTTTGGGTTGATACTTGTTCTTAGATCCTTTGCTAGCTTTTCTTTTTCTTGCTGTATTTGTGAGTAGCTTTTGTATCCGCGTAATTTTAAAGAGTCTTTAAAGTTAGAATCATTGCGATAAACCAGAAACCCATCTTTGTTTATGGTCCTTTGGTAGAGAGTTTTTAAGCTGTCAATATTTGGATATTGAGCGTAAACAATCAAGCCTTGTAGCAATTCTCTGGCTTCGTCGCTAATGCTCTGCCAATCTTCGTCATAATATATATCCTTTAGTATATTAACAGCTTCGTTAATATCAAGGCTGTCATTTGCTGACTCCTGTTGGAACCTTGATGTCTGTGAACTTGCAGAGTTTATACTGAGAAATAGTATAAACACTACGCTGACTAATTTTACTAGATTGTATTTGTGAAATTTCATCTAATGCTACTTTTATCTTCTTATTCTAATTGCGAAGATAAATAATTTGTCCTTTATATGGAACATCTTTGACTCCCATGTCATTAATTTTAAGTAGCGATTTTAATTTGATACCATACTTCTGCGAAATAAAAAACATATTCTCGTTAGAATCTGCAACATGATACAGCCTTCCCTTCGGACCTTTACTCTTTTTCTTCTCTATGTAAATAAGCTCACCTATTCTGGGTTGACTATTAGCCCCGTAGTCGTTGTATTTGGATATTTTGTGTGCCGACACTCCTAGTTCCTTTGCGATAGATTCAAAAGTGTCGCCTTTGTTAGCTTTGACAGCTGCCAGTTCGTTATATGTTATAATATTACGTTTCTGAAAAGCATTGATGACAACTCTGTCGCAATCCTTAAAATTCTTATGTCGTACGTCTGTAGCCCTCTTAGACTCAATAGAGTTGCGTAAAGAATTTTGACTGTGTGATGCATACAAAGTACTATTTTTATTTGCATGGTCGTAGCGATGCAGGTCATAGTTTTCGATTATTCCAATCAATCTGTGGGCATAGTCGGGAGCGGTGGCATATCCTGCGGCTTTCAGTCCCTTTGCCCAGCCCTTGTAGTCCGTATGACTTAGGTTGAATAAACTGCGATATCTTGCATTGTTGGACAAAAAATCAGAGTGGTCCTTGTATGAGTCGTATGCACTAGAATAGCTTCTGAAGCATTCATTTGGAGCATCGTCCGTATGATAAACTTTCCTTCCCGTCCAGTGGCTCTTGCACTTTATTCCAAAATGATTGTTTGACGATCTTGCTAGGGTACTCTTGCCCGCTCCTGACTCTAGTATACCCTGAGCGAGGGTAATGCTTGCAGGAATCCCTGTAGCATGCATCTCTGAAATTGCCAAGTTCTTGTACTCGTCAATATATGAAATCCAAGACGGAATTAAGGTAGCGGATTTGGATGTCTTTTTAGATTTGTCTGATGCATGTGCACATAGACTAAAAGTGATTAAAACAAACACAAATAACTTTTTCATGTATCTTGCTTTATATGATTTCTAAATTATTACTTTTGACAAAAATATATATGTAACAAATATTATGGCAATAGAAAATATCAACATTACTTGTGAAAAACTCAGGCATAGAGAGCTTAGTCAGAAAGACTTATCTCTTGTAGATGCAGCTCGCAAGGCTCTGAATTTGGCTTATGCTCCATATTCGCAATTTAGGGTGGGCGCAGCGTTACTGCTTGATAACGAGAGTGTTGTATTTGGGAATAATCAGGAGAGTGCAGTGTTCCCAAACGGTCTTTGTGCAGAAAGAGTCGCACTATTTAATCTGAACAGCAATCAGCCCGGCGCAAAAGTTATCAACATTGTGATATCCGCTGTCAATAAGTTAGGAAACAGCCCTGTGTGCATATCTCCATGTGGTGCGTGTCGACAAGCAATATTGGAGCAAGAAATTAAACAGGGTACACCGATACGTATAATTCTTGATGGTAGCGATTATGTTACGATTATAGATTCGGCACAATCCCTGTTGCCCATTCCATTTCTTCCTTCGGAAGTCTAGCGGACACTGTCCACCACGTCGTTCCAAACATTGTCGAAGGGAGGATCGGCAAGTATTGTTATGGTCTCCTTTTTTACGGGATGTATAAATTCCAGCTTGCGGGCGTGAAGCATTATTCCGCCGTTGCGGTTTGATCGTTTTGCTCCATATTTTAAATCGCCTTTGATGTGGCAACCTATTTTTGCCAATTGTGCCCGAATTTGGTGATGTCGTCCGGTCTCAATTTCCACCTCAAGTACATAATAATTCCCCAGTCTGGCTTTCAGTTTGTAGTGTAAGACTGCTTTTTTAGCTTTTCCCTTCGGGCTGTTGTAAGCGTGGCTACGGTTCTGAGCTTCATTCTTTTCGAGATAATGAGTTAGTGTACCATTGTCATTGGGTGGCAAGCAGTCGACCACAGCCCAATATGTTTTTTTTATATCCTTTCCTTCTCTGAACATCTCGTTCATACGCGATAGTGCCTTGCTGGTGCGGGCAAATACCACAACGCCACTGGTGGGGCGGTCGAGGCGATGTATTAAACCAAGAAAAACGTCGCCGGGTTTGTCGTATTTCTTTTTTATGTAGGCTTTCACGTCGTCCATCATACTGATGTCGCCGGTTTTGTCGCCTTGTACAATTTCCGAGCATTGCTTGTTTACGGCGATAAGGTGGTTGTCTTCGTAGAGTATGTTCATTTTATCAAATTGTTTGACGATGTAGCAACATCAAATATTTTGCAAAGGTAGTAAAACTATATTGCGCCTGAGCTGATTTTTTAAATTCATATTTGTAGTATTTCCTTATCACATGTTGGTCGTTGTACAAAAATGGTAGATTGTAGTGCTGCTCAAAGTGGCACCGGCGTCTAGTCTAGTTGTTGGGAAATTGTCATGGTTTGGTGAGTCTGGAAAGTGCTGGGTTTTAAGGCAGAAGCCGGAGCGTGCATTGTATCTCTTTTTTGATTTGCCAATTTTGCCGTCAAGATGGTTGCCGGTGTATAGTTGTATGCCTGGTTCGCTTGTGTATACTTCTAGCACACGTCCGCTTTCAGGCTCTACTATCCTTGCTGACAGATGCTCGATGACTGGATTGTTTAGCACAAAGTTATTGTCTAAGCCCTTGCCATATTTTATTTGATCTAGCTTTGAGTCTACGCGGTCAGATATCTTTGCCGGTTTTGTGAAATCTAAATCCGTTCCTAAGATGCTTATAATTTCTCCTGTGGGAATCATCTCATTATCTATTTTGGTAGCTTTGTCGGCATCAATCATAAGTTCGTGGTTCGTTATGTCGCCATTGCCTTCTCCATTGAGGTTGAAGTAGCTGTGATTGCTTAGGTTTATAACTGTTGCTTTGTCGCTTGTCGCTTTGTAGTCGATTCGGAGCTCGTTGTTGTCTGTTAGTGTGTATGTTACGGTTATCGTTTTGTCGCCGGGAAATCCCCAAACTCCATCTTTTAGAAACAATGACATACTTATGGAGTTGTTACTTTTTTCGTTAATGCTCCACACCTGATGAGTCGAGTTATTGCTGTCTGAGTATAGGTATGAGGCAACACTGTTTAGAGGAAGTAGATATATGTTGTCATCAATTTTAAAACTTTCGTTTGATATTCGGTTGCAGTATGGGGCAATTATTGCACCGTGATAGTCTTTGTCTTTTGCATAGTCGCCAATCCGATTGAAGCCTAGAAGCACATCTGCAAGTTGTCCGTTTTTGTCTGGCGCGTATATTGATACGAGCCTAGCTCCGTAGTTTGTTACTGTTACTAGCATATTTCTTTTGTTCTTCAGAATATGAAGAGAGGTTCTTCCGCTACCAGTGTCTGAGGTAAAGTCTTTTTTTGAATACATAAGTTCTACCTCGGGGTATTTCTTGTCGCAAGATATTGCCAACAGCAATGTGGTTAAAATTACTATATAATTTCTCATCCTATTTTTGTTTTTATGATTCTATAAGGTTGTCTTTATGCAGTATAGCGTCTCCAATATATCGCAAAAGAATATTTGCCGTTGCTAAAACATCAAGTTGGCAGTATTCAACAATGCGTTTTAGATCTTTTTCTTTCCAGTATACATTGTTGACTTCACTTCCGTCAATATTGTTCTTTGGACTGGGAACATCCAAAACATGGCATAACAGCTCTAGTGATGTGTATCTTTTATAATCTCCAAACTTCCACAGTTGCATAGTGTCAATAAAGTGTCGTCCTAACTCCCATGGCTTTAGGCCTCCAATCTGGAAAACCTTTGGCAGAGCAACCTTGTTTATAATACTTCGTCTTGCAATATACGGAATATCGAACTCTTGTCCGTTATGAGTGCAAATCATCCATCCTTTCTTCCTGAAGAAGAGACTTACAGTGTTGTTAAACTCTTCTAAAAGAGTTTTCTCGTTGTCGTTGTAGAATGACTTGACCCTAAATGCTCTTCTATCGCCTTCGTCGAAGATGTGTCCTGCAGAGATGCAGACAATCTTGCCAAATTCTGAGTAAATACCAGCTCTAGAGTATGTCTCCTCCTCGTCCATACCTTGCTGGCTGACATATTGCGCTTTTTTATTCCAAAGGTTTCTTTCTCTTTCGTTAAGCTCCTCAATGCACTGGTGTTGGGGAACTGTTTCAATATCAATGAAAAGGACTTTATGGACGTTAAGATTGTCTAGCATTATGATTATGTATTTGCACAAATTTAGTATTTTCGTGGCAAAATTCAATATTGTCATGATAAATCACGTTGTACTGATTAAAGTGAAGCATGAAAAAGCATCACAAAGAAAAGAGATTCTTGAAAAAACAAAAAAACAATTGGAAAATCTGTCAAACTATATATCGCAGTTGAGATACATAGAAGTGGGCATACAGCATAAGGCTGATGAAAATTGTCATGACCTTTGCCTGATAAGCCATTTTGATAATCTTCTGGACTTAGAGGCATATGCTGTACACCCCGAACACCTTAAAGTGGTGGCTTATATCAGAGATAATTTTGAAGGAAGGACAGTAGTAGATTTTGAGTTTTAAACTAATCGAGTTGAATAATGAGTTTATATCCATTGAAATTTAATCCCATACTTAAAGAACGTATTTGGGGAGGAGAAAAAATAAAAACAGTATTAAACAAAGACTTTTCGCCACTGCCAAACTGTGGAGAAAGTTGGGAGATTTCGGGAGTTGACGGCAATGTATCGGTAGTCTGCAACGGCATCTTAAAGAACAATTCGCTGGCAGAACTTGTAGAAATATACATGGGAGACCTTGTCGGAGAGAAAAATTATGAGAGATTTGGTAATGAGTTCCCTTTGCTGATAAAGTTTATTGATTCGCTAGACAACCTGTCAGTACAGGTGCATCCAGACGATGAATTGTCGAAGAAACGGCATAACGCCTACGGCAAAACCGAGATGTGGTATGTTGTTGATGCCGAGCCGGGAGCAAAGCTAATATCGGGATTTAGAGGGGAAGTCAGCAAGGAGATGTATCTTAAGGCTGTTGAAGACGAGAATGTAGAATCAGTATTAAATCTCGTAGAAGTGGCGGCAGGAGACGTGTTTTTTATGCCTGCCGGAAGAGTCCACGCCATAGGTAAGGGCTTGTTAGTAGCTGAAATTCAGCAAACCTCCGATGTTACATATCGGATTTATGATTACAAACGAAAAGATGCAGACGGAAACGAACGGGAATTGCATACCGAGCTGGCAATAGATGCTATCGATTATGAGAAGATTGACAATGTAAGAACAGACTATGACCACAAGGCTAGTGATGTAAACATTGCAAGATGTAATTATTTTACAACAAATAGAATATTTACAGAAACTGAGAAAATCAGGGATTTGGCAAAAATAGACTCCTTTATAATATATATGTGTCTGAGCGGAGAAGTCGATATTGTGGACGACGAGGGCAACAAGGAGACGCTTGTAAAAGGAGAAACCGTACTAATACCTGCTCTCGTAAACGAGTTGCGCATTGTTCCCAAAACAATGTCGTTATTATTGGAAACCTATGTTTGATATAGACTAAAATAAAATGCAAATTACCAGAACTTTTGATATCTTGAGGTATCAGGTAGAGAACTATTCAAGAGAAGATGCTGTGGCGAGCAAAGTAGATTCTGAATGGGTAAAGTATTCTACTGCCGAACTTATTGAAAATAGTGAGCTTGTTGCTATGGCCCTTATAAAAAGAGGGCTTGTAAAGGGCGATATTGTCGCATCTGTAAGCTCTAATAAGGCTGAGTGGAATTTTATAGATATGGGGCTTGCTATGATAGGGGCAGTGCATTTGCCTGTATATCCTACAATTTCGGAGGCTGATACTTTGCATATACTCAATCATGCCGAGCCAAAGCTGTTGTTTGTGGGTGAAAATAAGTTGTACGAAAAACTTAAACCTATTGCCGACGAGGTTGCAAGTATAAAAGAAACCTATAGTATCAGTCCGATTGATGGGCTCGCAGACTGGCACGCGTTGGTGGCATCAATACAAAATGAAGAAAAGGAGCAGCTTAGGGTAGAACTAGAACAGAGGAAAGCTAGTATTATGCCTGATGACACTGCAACTCTGATATATACCTCAGGGACAACAGGAACTCCCAAAGGAGTGATGTTGACGCATGAAAATATAGTATTCAACCTTCTGAATTTTTACCAATGTCATTCTTGCAACGAGACGCATAAGGCAGTGAGTTTCCTGCCACTATGCCATATATACGAGCGGACGATCAACTATCATTACATGTATAAGGGCATCGGGATTTACTACATAGCTAATTTGGGTGAAATACTTGGAGATATTAAAACCGTCAAGCCCGATATATTCTGTTCGGTCCCGAGAGTACTCGAGAAAATTTATGATGCCATTATTAGCAAAGGGTACGAACTCTCGGGGATAAGAAGATCTGTGTTCTTTTGGGCAGTAAGACTGTCCAGCGAATATGAGCACTTTCAGGAAGGCTCATTGTTGTACAGAATACGCCGGAAAATAGCCGACAAGTTGGTGTTCTCAAAATGGAGAGCAGCTCTTACGGGAAAAAAACTGATAGTCGTGTCGGGAGGAGCTGCAATACAGCCTAGAATAGCTAGATCTTTTGGTGTCGCAGACATATTCTGTGTTGAAGGATATGGAATGACAGAAACAGCTCCGGTAATAGCAGTTAATAATCCTGTTAAGAAACTAGCAAAAGTCGGAACAGTCGGACCTGCTCTATCCGGAATCGAAGTAAAGATAGCCGACGACGGCGAGATCTTGACCCGTGGCAAATGTGTGATGAAAGGGTATTATAAAGATCCTGAAGCAACAGCATTAGTAATAGATGAGGACGGGTGGTTACACACAGGAGATATAGGTTATTTTGAAGATGGATTGTACCTTAAAATAACCGATAGAAAAAAAGAGATGTTTAAACTTTCCGGAGGGAAGTACATTGCGCCGCAGATGATTGAAAATAAGCTAAAAGAGTCTTTCTTTGTCGAGCAGGCAATGGTTGTCGGAGCAGAAGAGAAATTTGCGAGTGCCTTGATTTCGCCGAACTTCGATTATCTGCGCGAGTGGTGCAAAAGGCGGAAGCTGAAATTTAATAATAACCAGGAACTAATCGAACTTCCTGAGGTGCAAAAAGCGATTCAGCGGGAGGTGGTCAGAGTTAACAAAACGCTTGCCCCTTTTGAGCAGGTTCGTAAAACAAAAATAGTACCCGACCATTGGAGTATGGCCTCCGGAGAATTGTCCCCAACATTGAAGTTAAGACGTAGATATATATCCGGAAAATACTCAGCACTTATAGAGTCAATATTTTCACAATAGAATAGCTGAAATTTGTTTGTATATTTGCAAATCAATAAAAAATCTTAAGATAGATGTCTGAAAAAATTATTATCCTTGATTTTGGCTCCCAATACACACAGCTTATTGGACGAAAAGTCAGAGAACTAAATGTTTATTGCGAAATTCATCCCTACAATAATTATCCAAGCCTAGATAAGGATGTCAAAGGCGTAATCCTTTCCGGAAGCCCTTTCTCGGTAACAAGTCCCGACGCACCAAAGCCCGATTTATCGGAAATCAAGACTAAGTATCCGTTGCTGGGTGTATGTTTTGGAGCCCAGTATCTGGCTCAGAATTTCGGCGGTAGAGTAGGAGCAGCATCCTCAAGAGAATACGGCAGAGCAAAATTGGCAAATATTGATAAGCAATCGCCGTTGTTTAGAGGCGTGCAGAATGGTTCGCAAGTGTGGATGTCGCACGCCGATACTATTCTCGAGCTACCGTCAAATTGTTTTAATATTGCAGGAACCGAGTCTATTGATAACGCTGCCTTTGCATTTGACGGCGAGCAAACATGGGGGATTCAGTTTCATCCGGAGGTTTATCACTCCACTGATGGCATTCAGATTTTAAAAAACTTTGTAATCGATATTTGCGAGTGTCGTGCCGATTGGACTCCTGCGTCATTTATTGAGTCCACCGTGAAAGAATTAAAGGAGCAACTTGGCAACGACAAGGTTGTGATGGGACTGTCTGGAGGAGTGGATTCCACTGTTGCAGCTGTATTGCTACATCATGCAATTGGCGATAATCTCGTATGTATTTTTGTTAACAACGGATTGCTACGCAAGAATGAGTTTGACGAAGTGATGCACACTTATTCTGATTTGCATCTGAATGTGATAGGCGTTGATGCCTCAGAAAAATTCCTAAACGACCTGAGAGGAGTGTCAGACCCTGAAGCTAAACGCAAAAGTATAGGTAAGAACTTTATCGATGTTTTTGATGTTGAGGCTAACAAAATTCAGAATGTTAGATGGTTAGGGCAGGGTACAATTTACCCCGATATTATCGAATCGGTGTCGGTAAATGGCCCTTCGGCAACTATAAAATCGCATCACAATGTGGGTGGACTACCCGAAAAAATGAATCTTAAAGTGGTCGAGCCGCTTAAGCTCCTTTTTAAAGACGAAGTCCGAAGAATAGGGAAAGCTCTAAACATAAAAAGTGAGCTTATAGACAGGCATCCATTTCCGGGACCGGGTCTGGGTATAAGAGTGCTCGGAGAGGTCAGTGCCGAGAAAGTGAAAATACTGCAAGAGGCAGATAAAATTTATATTGATGCCCTTAAGAAGTACAATCTATATGACGAAGTTTGGCAGGCAGGAGCCATGCTGTTGCCAGTGCAGTCTGTGGGTGTAATGGGCGATGAGCGCACATATGAATTTACAGTAGCACTGCGTGCTGTTACATCAACCGACGGGATGACTGCAGACTGGGTGCATCTCCCCTATGAATTTCTTGCGGAAGTGTCAAATGAAATTATTAACAGGGTTAAAGGAATCAATAGGGTTGCCTATGACATAAGCTCAAAACCTCCTGCAACAATAGAGTGGGAATAGAGTGTAAAAGCGAAAACAATGAGACAACTTTTTAAACCAATAATGCTGTGGTCTTGCATTCTATGCATGCCATTTATTTCTAATGCTCAAATTTCTAAAGACACAAAAATAGAAATGCAAAAGCTATTGCGTGTTGTTTCTTTACTGGAAGGAGCCTATGTAGATTCGGTAAACATCTCGGAACTTACAGAAGTTGCAATCGTTAAGATGTTG
This sequence comes from Bacteroidales bacterium, assembly GCA_047975005.1. Taxonomy (GTDB): domain Bacteria; phylum Bacteroidota; class Bacteroidia; order Bacteroidales; family Prolixibacteraceae; genus JBKEAJ01. The sequence goes on from JBKECW010000064.1 coordinate 51,111, forward strand.
TCTGAATTAGATCCCCATTCAGCATATATCTCAGCCGAAGAAGTACGGAAAATGAACGAACCCTTAGAAGGCGAATTTGAAGGAGTCGGAGTTTCATTTAACATTCTGGACGATACTTTGTATGTTGTTAATGCCATTGCAAACGGACCTTGCGAAGAAGTTGGAATAATGTCGGGAGACAGAATTATTGCAGTCGATGGTGAAAATATAGCAGGAACAGGATTGAAGAACAGTGATGTTTTTAAACTTCTGCGAGGTAAGAAGGGAACAAAAGTTGATTTGAGAATCCTCAGAAAAGGACAAATTATAGATTTTGTAGTAATACGCGGAAAAATTCCAATCTACAGCATAGATACCTACTACAAGTTAAACAACAAGACAGGATATATAAAGATTAATAGATTTGCGGCTACTACCGAGAAAGAGTTTGAGAAAGGAATACAAAGCCTCAAGGAGGAAGGAGCTAAGAATCTGATTATAGATCTTAGAGGAAACGGTGGCGGATACTTGCATGCCGCTTTCAATATGGCAGACCACTTTCTGGATAGGAATAATATGGTGGTGTATACAGAAGGGCTGCACAGCCCGCGTAAAGAATATAGAGCCTCTGAAATTAAAGACTTTATAGATGGAAGACTTGTTGTTTTGGTTGACGAAAATTCTGCATCGGCAAGCGAAATAGTGTCAGGCGCTATACAGGATTGGGATAGAGGTCTGCTTGTAGGTCGTCGAACATTTGGGAAAGGGCTTGTGCAGCAACCCTTTAAACTTCCCGGTGGCTCTGAGATGAGACTTACCACATCTCATTATTACACACCTAGCGGTCGCTGTATTCAGAAGCCCTACGATGCCGGTGTGAAGGGTTACAGAGAAGAGTATGTTGAAAGATTTAAGCACGGAGAAGTCTATTCAAAAGACAGTATTCGCATAGACTCATCGCAAGAGTACCTTACACTAAAACATAAAAGAAAAGTTTATGGTGGCGGTGGTATTATTCCTGATGTTTTTGTGCCAATAGATACCTCGTCCCATATGGTATACATGAATCGGATACTTGCGAAAAACATAGTTATGCCTACGGTGTTGGAATATATTGATAAAAATAGAGGTGCGATAGAGCAGAAATATTCAAAATTTGAAGATTTTGAAAAGGCATTTAACTTTACGGATGCAGATGTAAAGTCTTTATATCAAACTGCAGCAGAAGAAGGCGTCGAAAGAAACCCAGAAAGCGAAGAGTTTGTAATGCCATATTTGAAAAAACTGATGAAGGCGTTGACGGCTAGGAGTATCTATGGACCCGAGTATTTCTCTCGGATTGATAATGTAGATGACAAAACTATTGCTAAAGCACTAAGCATAATAGAAAGCCCGGAATATGAGTCCATTCTCAAAGGGAAGTGATTTTTTACATTTGATTTACATTTCTTGAAAGAGTGTTTACATGGTAGGATTGTCAGATGCTGTATTTTTGTATCGATTGAAAATTTATACACCCCAAGAAAAAAGAGGGGAGAACTTGTATGTTCGATAATTAAAAACGAAATATATAACAATGAAAAGGAAACTCGTATTTTTTGTATCAGCTCTTTTTGTTAGCATTTCTTCGATAGGTGCGCAAACAGAACAAAAGGCAGTTGTAGTCTTTGAAGAGACATCACATGATTTTGGAACTTTTAAAGAAGAGGTTGGCTATGCCAATCATGACTTTAAATTTAAAAATACAGGCAAAGCGCCTCTTATACTTAATAGTGTTAGAGCTAGTTGTGGTTGTACTACTCCTAATTGGAGCAGAGAGCCGATAGCACCCGGAGAATCAGGTACAATCCAAGTTAGGTATAGTGCAAAGAATAGACCCGGAGCATTTAGGAAAACTATTACAGTAAGCTCAAATGCCTCTAACTCTCAGGTGGTTTTGAGTATTAGTGGGACAGTAACTCCGCGCGAGAGAACAATTACAGAATTGTACCCCAGGAAAGTAGGTCTCTTGAATGTAAAGACAGATCAAATAGCATTTGGCAGAATAGGAGATGTTGCAGTAGGGACTAAAACCATTGAAGTTGCGAATAATACATCAAATAGCCTGTCGCTAGACTTTAGCATGTTGCCCCTTTACCTAAAGGCAAAAGCTAGCTCGGCTACCCTGAGTGCCCAAGAAAAAGGATCTATTGATTTTGCATTTGATCCTAAAGTAAAAAACGAGTATGGGAGTCTAAACGAGCCTATTACTGTTAAGATTAATGGCAAGGAAGCGACCTTTACCCTTTCGGCTCTTGTGCAAGAAGATTTTAGTGGCATGTCCGCAGAGGAAAAAGCCAATGCTCCTGTAATCGTAATAGATCCATATATTGTAAACTTCGGATCGTTAGCAAAGGGGACTAGTAAAACATTTGAGTTTACGATAAAAAATGATGGCCAGTCGGAATTAATTATAAGACAAGTGACAACAAATAACGAAGAACTGACAATTCGCACCCCGTCTAAGCCTATAAAAGCCGGACACACCGACAAAATTGTTGTAGAAATGAAACTCTCGGGGAGTACGGGTAGAAAAAACTTTGTTATAAACCTTGTGCAAAATGACCCAGCAAGACCTACAGCAAGCCTAAGAATAATGGGAAATGTGACAGATTAATTTTGTTTGATAATATATTTATGATTAGAGTCATCTAGCTATTGCTGGGTGGCTTTTTTTATATTTGCACTGAGTCTTCCGTATAATATGCTAACTTTGGGCTAGAAAAATCTTTAAAATATGGTGCTGAATTATATATGGGTCGGACTAATTCTTATAGGCGTGCTGGTGGCATGTCTAAAATTTGCATTTACCGGAGACTATAGTGTTTTTAATGAAATTAGCGACTCCCTATTTTCTAATGCGGGGGTAGGTTTTACTCTAGCATTAGGGCTTACAGGGATTCTTACACTGTGGTCGGGAATATTGAGAATAGGCGAAACAGGAGGAACGATAGGTTTTTTCTCAAAACTTATTTCTCCTGTTATGTCAAAGTTATTTCCCGAAGTTCCTAAAAATCATCCAGCCATGGGAAAAATGATGATGAACTTCTCTGCTAATATGCTAGGACTCGATAATGCTGCGACTCCTCTTGGATTGAGTGCAATGGAAGAATTGCAGAAACTTAACCCTGACAAAAAGAGTGCATCAAACGCCGAGATAATGTTTTTGGTGCTAAATACATCAGGGCTAACAATTGTCCCCATGTCAGTAATTGCAATGAGGCTAGAGATGGGAGCTTCTTCGCCTGCCGGTGTGTTTGTCCCTATTTTGTTGGCAACGCTGTGCTCTACTGTTGCAGGGGTAATTCTTACTTCAGCAATACAAAAGATTAATTTGTTTAGAATACAGTTTCTTGTATTTGCAGCTATACTATTTTCTGCCGTCTATGCCCTACTATGGTGGTTATTTAGTTTGCCGACATCCGAAATGGGCGATGCGAGCAAGGTCGTGGGTGCTATCATCATCATCGGCATAATAGTATTATTCTTGCTGTCAGCCCTTCGCAAAAAGATTAATATATTCGATACATTTATTGAAGGTGCTAAAGAGGGTTTCAAAACATCGGTGAAGATTATACCATACCTTGTTGCAATGCTTGTAGCTATAGGGGTATTTAGGATGTCGGGAGCAATGGACTACGTAGAACAGGCATTAGCCTATGTGATAGGTTCTCTAGGCATAAATACGGACTTCATTCCGGCTCTGCCAACAGCATTGATGAAGCCGCTGAGCGGTTCAGGAGCGAGAGGCTTGATGGTAGAGACAATGAATAATTATGGTGTAGATTCCTTTCCGGGATTTGTTGCATCTTGTGTTCAGGGAGCTACTGATACAACCCTTTATATTGTAGCCTTGTATTTTGGCTCTGTTGGTATCAGAAATACACGCTATGCTGTAAGCTGCGGTTTGTTTGCCGACCTTGTGGGGGTGATTGCTGCAATAATATTTAGTTATATGTTCTTTATTCCTTAGTCGCTAACTGCCGTGTTGTCAGTCGATTACTTGTGGTGCATGTAAAAAGGCAAGAAAATGTTTGCAGCTTTCAGAAAAAAGTGTTTACTTTGCAAACGCAAAACTAAACTAGTGAGCAACACTAGATATTTGCAAATGGTTATGGCCCGTTCGTCTAGGGGTTAGGACGCCAGGTTTTCATCCTGGTAGCAGGGGTTCGAATCCCCTACGGGCTACTAAAAATAAAAAAAAGATTTTGTAAGATGGCAAATCATAAATCAGCAATAAAAAGAATAAGACGTAACGAAAGAAAACGTCTTCATAATAGATATTACGCAGTAACAACAAGAAATGCAATTAAGAAATTGCGTAATGTTGAGGATAAATCAGAGGCGCAAACAATGTATCCTAAAGTGGTGTCTTTGATTGATAAACTTGCAAAACGTAATGTTATTCATAAGAAAAAAGCAAACAACTTGAAGTCTAAGTTGGCAATTCAGATTAACAGAATTGCATAAGCAGAAAAATATTTTTCTTTAAAAGCAAAGCATCTCTTTAACATAAAGGAGATGCTTTGCTTTTTGTAATATCTCCTTAAGTACCGATTTCTTCGTAGGCTTGATTTCTCAACACAGGAATGAAGCCTGCCGACAGTATAGAATGTTGCATAAGTTCCTTCCCCGCAGTATTATGACTCCCTGCCGATGACAGTACATTCTCCTCTATCATGATAGACCCGAAATCATTTGCCCCACCATGCAACGCTAGTTGTGCGCATTTTATGCCTACCGTCAACCAAGAGGCTTGAATGTTAGGGATATTGGTCAGCACTATTCGGCTGATGGCTATCAAACGTAGATAATCCATAGACGATACGGCATCAAGGTTGTAGTCTTCTTCCAATTTCGTGCCCTCGCTTGCAACTGTCCATGGTACAAAGGTTACAAATCCCGGAGCACCCTCGGGCTTTTCCTTTTGTAGCTCTCTAAGTTTTATTAAATGCTCAATTCTGTGTTCCATTGTCTCTATATGTCCAAACATCATGGTTGCCGATGTTATCATACCCAGCTTATGAGCTTCTCTCATTACGGCCAGCCATTCGTCGGCAGAGCATTTGCCCGGCGACAGCTCTTTGCGGATAGAGTTGTCGAGTATTTCTGCTCCTGCTCCGGGAAGTGAGCTGAGTCCTGCATCAATCAATCTCAATAGAGTGTCTCGGTGGCTTAATCGCGATTTCTTAGCAATGAAAGCGACTTCCGGTGGCCCTAGTGCATGGAGCTTGATATTTGGGAAGTCCTTTTTAATGGAACGGAATAAATCGACATAAAATTCTATGCCATACTTAGGGTGCATTCCACCTTGTAGTAGTATCTGTTCGCCGCCATGGTCTATTGTCTCTCTAATTTTTTGATGGTATTGTTCCTTGGTGGTAGTGTAGCTCTTGTCCTTCTCGCTGTGCTTGCAGTGAAAATTACAAAATTTACAGCCCGATATGCAGACATTGGTAATATTGATGTTTCTGTCTATTATCCAGCCTACATGATTGTCGGGGTGATAGCTCAGTCGCAATTCGTTCGCAACACTCATTAGGGAGTTTAAGTCTGCCTGCTCGTATAATAACAGTGCTTCAGCCTTGTTGAGTTCCTCTTTTTTTAGTGCTCTTGATAAAAGTGTATCTATATTTTCTTGCATGTTGTGATGTCTTGTGTCTCTATGCAAAGATATGCATTCTTTGGCTTTGGCGCAGATATAATTTGTTTATGATTGAATAGAAGAGCCATAAAAAAGTATTAAGGTCTTTTGTTCGGTATTTTCTTTGACTGTCGGTAAAAAAAACAAGTATAAACAGTTCACATTTCGCATATTAAATGTATATTTGTGGGTAGTTAATGAGAGGTTAAGAGAAGTCTCAGTACATTGTATTGTCAAAATTATTAAATATCATAAATATCAGTCATGAAGAAAATTTTTATTGTCCTTTTGTTAGCAAGCCTCCAATCTTGCTTGTTTGCACAAGAGGAGTTTAATGTAAGAAAGACCTTAAAAACGTCTTTAGAAGAGTATCTACCTTTGATTAATATGGAGAAGCCAAAGGGTAGGCCCTCGGCGAGATGGACTTATTATGATGGAAATGTGGTGTGTGTAGGTTTTCAGGATTGGACCTCGGGGTTTTATCCCGGTTGCCTTTGGTATCTATATGAGTATTCTAAAGATAACAAGGTGAAGGAGGAAGCAATTAAGTCTACAAAGGCAATAGAAGGAGTTACAACTTATGGAGGAAATCACGATGTCGGGTTTAGGGCTTATTGTTCGTTTGGTAATGCCTATAAACTCACAGGCGAGGATTACTACAAAGATGGGATTGTTACAGCAGCTAAAACCTTGATGACAAGATATAGCGAGAAAATAGGACTTATCATGTCGTGGAATCCTAATCCAAAGAAAGATTGGACTTATCCTGTTATCATTGACAATATGATGAATCTTGAACTTTTGTTCGAGGCAACAAAAATTAGTGGAGACAAAACATACTGGAATGCTGCTGTGTCGCATGCTGACAAGACCTTAGCGAATCATTTTAGAGCCGACAATTCGTCATATCATGTTATAGACTACGACCCCGAAACAGGAGCAGTAAGACATCGTAACACTCACCAAGGGCTGAACGACGAGTCAGCATGGGCGCGCGGACAGGCGTGGGGATTGTACGGATACACAGTGTGCTACAGATATACAAAAGATAAAAGATACCTAGACCAAGCCCTTAAGATAAAAGATTTTTATCTTAATCATCCCAACCTTCCTGAAGATTTAGTGCCATATTGGGACTTCGATGTAAATGGCGACCCAAATCTCCCTAGAGACGTGTCAGCTTCGGCAATAGTTGCCTCGGCACTAGTGGAGCTAGCAGATTATGCTCCTCAGCAAAAAGACGAGCTTATTGCATCTGCATCTAAAATGTTGAAGAGTATCTCGGATAATTATATGAACGATAACTCTGATAGTCATCCTAATCTTCTGCTAAGTAGCTCTTCGGGCTCAATCCCTCACAGAAGCGAGATAAATACCCCTATTATTTATGCGGATTATTATTTCTTGGAAGCCTTAGTGAGATTAAGCGAAATGAAATAAATAAACCATTATAAATGACTTGTAGAATGAATAAATTAGTTATAACACTCTCCTGTTTGGCTTTGCTTTTGGCAGCCTGCGGAAAAAGTGATACTGAATTTTCTGCCGATATAGCATTGGAGAAATCAGTAAAGGAGTATATGCCTCTTATTAAGATGGATAAGCCTGAAGGTAAGCCCTCTGCGCGATGTACAAAAGACGGAGTCGTACAGTTTGTTGTGCCCGAAGACTGGACATCTGGATTTTATCCCGGTTGTCTTTGGTACCTCTACGAATATTCCAAAGACGACTATATCAAGTCGCAGGCTGATGCTACAACGCACGCCTTAGAGAAAGCAATACACTATCGAGGAAATCATGACGTGGGTTTTAGGGTTTACTGCTCTTTTGGGAATGCTTACAGACTTACAGGCGACGAGTACTATAAAGATGGCATTATTACCGCTGCTAATACACTGATGACAAGATATAGCGAAAAAATGGGATTGATTAGGTCGTGGGATTTTAATCAACACAAGTGGCAATATCCGGTCATTATTGATAATATGATGAACCTTGAACTATTGTTTGAAGCAACAAAAATGACTGGCGACAATAAGTACAAGGATGCTGCAATTTCACACGCCGATAAAACTCTTGTTAATCATTTTAGAAGTGATAATTCTTCGTATCATGTTGTTGATTATGATACGATTACGGGTGACGCTCGTCTGAAGCAAACACACCAAGGACTGAGCGATGAGTCTGCTTGGGCTCGTGGTCAGGCGTGGGGGATGTATGGATACACAATGTGTTACAGATATACGCAAGATAAGAAGTATCTTGATGAAGCTCTTAAGATTAAAGACTTTTATTTGAAGCATGCTAATCTCCCCGAAGACCTTATCGCTTACTGGGATTTTGATGTGAAGTCAGAGCCTAATACGCCAAGAGATGTATCGGCATCGGCACTTGTGGCGTCAGCCTTACTAGAGCTTGCCGAGTATGTACCGGAGCAAAAAGAGGCTTTTGTGTCAACGGCTACTATTATGCTTAAGAATATAACCGAAAAGTACATGAATAGTAATACCGACGAACATCCAGACCTCCTGCTAAAAAGCTCGACAGGTTCCTTCCCTAGCAATAGCGAGGTGAATATCCCAATAATTTATGCAGATTATTATTACCTAGAGGCACTTTTGAGATTAAGAAGAATCACACTTCAATAACAGTTAAACAATAAATAAAAATGAGAGATAAATTATTATTTGTGTTGTCAATTCTTTCTTGTGCTTTTGTTTCGGTAGCGCAGGATGAATACAAAACCTTTGTGGAAGACGGCGCATGGTGCTGGTTTTCAGACCCTCGTTCGGTATATCACAAAGGAGCAAAGGAAGCGTTGTATACCGGGTGGGTGGACAGTGAAGGAAATATTACCATCGGAATGTACGACTTGAAAACTAAAAAGCAAACATCTACAATTGTAAAAGAGAAACTTCAACGTGATGATCATGTCGACCCCTCAATTTTATTCTTGCCCGATGGCAGGTTGATGACTTTCTTCACTCGCCACAACGGCGGTATGTATTATACTACGTCGAAGAAAGCCGAGGATATTTCTTCTTTTGAGGAGGTAACTTTCTTGGACTTGGGTAGCCAGCTTTGTTATTCAAATCCGGTGATGCTGTCAGAAGAAAATAATCGGATATATCTTTTCTTTAGAGGAGGCAAGACTTGGAAGCCAACATTTATTTATTCCGATGATTTAGGAAAGTCTTGGTCTGATCCAGTTACCGTTGCTGCCAAGCCAGAGGCTAATAATTATAACCGTCCTTACACAAAGGTTGTGTCGGATGGCAAATCTACAATACATCTTGCCTTTACCGATGGACACCCTCGCGAGGAAGCCCTCAATTCTATTTATTATCTGAAATATGAAAAGGGTCTTTGGAGCGATGCCTCAGGGCAATTTAAAGTGTCGATGTCTGACCTGCCTATTAACCAGCATCTTATTCCTAGAGCTTATGACGGACGTAAGGCGAATGCTCGTGGATGGATTTGGGATATTGCTATTGATGAGAACAATAATCCTTCAATTGTATACACTCGTTTGCCAGAGGAGACAAAACACGAGTATTTCTATGGGGTTTGGGATGGTAAAGAATGGGTGCACTCAAAGGTCGCTCACGGAGGACAAGATTTTCCCAGAGATCCTAGTAGAACTAAAGCACAAAGAAATCCAGAGCCTCATTATTCAGGCGGGATAATTCTTGATCACAACAATGTGAATGAGTTGTACCTGTCACGCCCGGTTGAAGATAGGTTTGAGATATTTAAGTATACCAAGAAGGGAGATAAATGGAGCGAGCAGCAAATTACCCACAACTCAAAGTATGACAATGTACGTCCCTTTGTGGTTAGAAATATGCCCCAAGATTATACGCCTGTAGTGTTGTGGATGGAAAACTATGTGTACATACATTACTCAAACTATAAAACAGGAATAAAAGTGAAAGGCCTATAATTCATAATATGTTATGATTGTAATAAATAGGGTATAGTTTACCTTTGTGGGCAGAAACTATTACAAACTTTCAAAAAGTCCCAGTCTCTATAATGAGGCTGGGGCTTTTTATATTTCTGAGTTGAGTCTAATCAAAAATAAGAGTGCCGAAAAATTCAGGTCTGTGGAAATCCGGGTTTTCTGTTTTGATAGGATTCCACGACAGAAAATGAGGTGTTTCTGTTTCATCTCCGCACTTGTATATGTTGCAAGTCGAAGTTTTTTCCGATAATTTGCTAAATTTATGTTCTTCAAAGAATGAAATTGGGATCTCGGCAACTAGTTCCCATGCTTGTTGGTTGTTACTCTTATCAATAAGTGTGCGAGGGAGCGAACTTCTGATACTAATCTGCTTAAGCCTCTCGGATGGAATTGGTTTGCGGTTCTCTCTGCCCGAACCATAGCCCACATGAGGGGTGCCAATACAGTTAAACTCAAAGTTGTAGTAGTTTTTATCCCCGTCTGGAGAAATAAAAAACTCTACACAGCTATCTTTGTAAACATCTCCGTTGTCCTGCATTTCTTGTCCTCTTACATGCTTCTCGTCAACCTCAAACTTGATACAGATGCTTTTGCCGGTATGAGCAATTTTGAATTTTACACTTGGCTTATAAGGGAATTTATCCCAGTTGACAGTATCTACTATGATTAGATTTCCTTGCTTGTCTAGCTCGCTAGCATTTTCAATAAATGGTACGTTTGTCGTTTTCATTTGTTTGTCTTTTTAGATGTATGTTTGCCAACAATAATTATTAGATTCGAAGATGTGCTTTTTGATGGCCTATCGCATCTTATTACTTATAATTTGATTTTAATCTCTTTCAGTGGCTCAATTATATCATTATTGGTCTCAATGTGTAGGGTCTGCATTCCTGCCAGATTTGCTCCTTCAATGTTTGCCAAAGAGTCGTCTATCATAAGAGTCTCGGCGGGTACTATTTCCAACAAATCTATAACAGCAATGAAGGTTTCTTTGTGTGGCTTTCTGTATCCTATCTCGTTTGAGTATAGAGCCTTGTCGAATAGCGTTTTAATGTCAAATGAGAATTTGTTGTAGAACATGCTCTCAAAGGCATTCACATGCATGGTATTGGTGTTGCTCAATAGATATATCAGATATCCCTTATTTTTAAGACTTCTCAATAGTTCTACATGTTCTTCTGGGAAGTCGCATATCATGGCATTCCATGCAAATGTTATTTCTTCGTCGGAAATAGAGTTGTTGCTAATTTCTTTTGTTTTAGCAATAAACTCATCTGCTGTTATTTTGCCTGTCTCAAAATCTGTGAAGACTTTATCACTGTAGCTATGAGCTTTCTCTCCAATTTTTCTATGTATACCAAGTTTTTCAAACTCATTAATTGTCCTTTCGGGATATAGTTCCAAGAGTATTCCTCCTAGGTCGAATATTATATTTTTTATTCCCATCTTATTTATTATTTCTTCTGTATTCGTGACAAAATACGGCATTTGCGATAGATACATTTAAAGACTCTGTTCCGATATTGCCATGAAAAGAAGGAATTGCAATCTTCGTGTCAGAGATATATACAACCTCTTCGGAAACCCCTCGCCCTTCATTGCCTAGAACTAAGAATGCCGACTTAGGTAGTTTTGTACTGTAGATGGCTTCTCCCTCCATCTGAGTCGTGATTATGGGCAGTCCCATGTTCTTGTGCTGCGACAAGAAGTGATGCAAATCTGTGTAATGAACCTCTACGTTGCGCAGACCTCCCATGCTTGCCTGTATTGCTTTGGGATTGTAAATATCAACAGTATCCTTAGAGCATATAACATTCTTAATATTATACCACGAGCAAGTTCTTACTATTGTTCCGATATTGCCAGGGTCTTGCACTCCGTCAAGGCAAACGTTTAGAGAGTGAGTATTTACCTTCGGATTGTCTGTTTGTTCTGGAATCTTAAAAACAGCAAGAGTATTTTGTGGCGTTTTTTGGAGCGAAACCTTTTTTATATTTTCAGAAGTGTCTACTATAAGTTTTTTTTCGGCAATATTAAATTTGTCAACGTCGTCTTTTGTGCATATTAGCGTATGTAGTTCAAATTTAGACTGTAGCATCTCGGATACGAGCTTCGAACCCTCGGCTAGAAATAGCCCGTGCTTTGTTCGTCCTTTTTTAGAGTCTAAACTTTTGATTAGCTTTGCTAAGTTTTTGCTTAATGTGCTAGACATGCGTAATCTTTTGAATATATTTGCGTAAAAATAGTGATAAAGATTGATACTGAGAATTAATACAGATCTTAATTTTAGACTACTGCTTATCATCCTTTTGGTAAGTATGTCGTCTTGTTCGGTTACTAAATTTGTGCCGGATGATGAGTATTTTCTTAAAAATGTTGAGGTTGAGATCGATAACAATAAAATTGATGTTGCTGACCTCAAGAGCTCCATTAATACTAGAGCGAATACCAAAATATTGGGCGTGTTTAAGTTCCATTTGTGGCTTTACAATCTATCATCGAAAAAGAAAGAGAAAGGATGGTTTAAGAGTGCCGGAGAAGCCCCTGCTATATACAACCCCTCAGCACAGTATGGGACAGAAGACCTTATAAGAATATACATGCAAAATAGGGGATACTACAATTCGTCGTTAGAGAGTGTTGTCAACGTAGATTCCGTGTCAAGAAAGGTGAGTGTTCATTTTGATGTTACATCGGGCCCTCCGACAAAGGTTGAGAACCTCGTTGTAGATGTGAGGGACAGTGCTATGTCTAGAATATTCCAAGAGAATAGAGGTGTCTTGTCGGTACGTCAGGGGAGTATTTTTGATGCTACGGTAATGGAAAAAGACATCGAGAGAATAACCAATCTGTTTCGAGACAATGGGTATTACAACTTTACCAAGGACTATATGTTCTTTATTGCAGATACTCTAAATAAAAAACAGAGCGTAGACTTGGAGTTTGTTATTGAGACGCCTAAAGACAAGGACAGTGTAGAAGTAGAGCATGATATCTATAAAACAGGAGTTTACAACATCTATCTCAGAGATCCTGTCATGAGGAAGAAAAAAAATAAGAGTAGCTCAGAAAAAGTAGACAACCGCAAGATAGACTCGTTAATGTACAAAGGGGTTAGTTTGTATTACAGAGAACCTCTGCGTTATAATCCAAGGTTTATATACCGCATGGTAGAGAAAGGTATTGATACAATATTCAGAGAGTCAAATATTGACAAAATTTACCGTTCCTTTAATGCCTCCAAGAACTTCAATGCTATCAGCATAAGCAACAGGGTCGTTGATTCGAGTCAGCATATACTGAGTACGAATGTGGTTTTGCAACCTGTTCAACAGCAGAGCATTATGATTGAGGCGAAAGGTAGTAATCAGGTTGGGAATATTGGAGTTGGACTCAATACCAAATATCAGCATAGAAATATATTCAGGCGAGCAGAGCTCTTTGAATCGGAGTTTAAAGTGTCAAGAGAAAACCAGATAAAAGCTCTTGGCAACAAAGAATACCCATATAGAGCATGGGAGTATTTGGTGTCAAACACCTTGACAATACCGCGATTTCTAGGTCCACTGAACACTAAACGATTTGTTAATAATAGATTGCCTTACACTAAGTTTGACATAGGTTACAATTACTACTCCAGGATTGAATATACGCGCTCAATTGTAAAAGCGTCAATGGGATATCAGTGGACAACTAAACAGAATCGAAGCCATTTGCTGAATTTGATAGAGGCTAATTATGTAGATCTAAAAAGAATAGATACCTTATTTATCTCAAGTATCGAGGACGAGTATGTAAGGAGTAGCTTCTCAGACCAATTTATTTTTGGGAGTTCCTATTTACTAAGTCTTCGAGAGTCCTCGTTAAACGATACAAAGTATAAGTATTTGCGATTTAGCGTGAAGCTCGCAGGCAATTCGCTAAATGGGCTGGCAAGCCTGTTTAACTCGCCCACTAGCGTTGATTCCATAACAAATAACAATTACCATTCGTTGTTCAATGTTCAGTTTTCCCAATTTGTAAAGCTTTACCTTGAGATGGGTACGGGTATAAGGATAAATGAGAAGAACAAGCTGGCATTTAGGGTGTTGGGCGGTCTTGGTTATGCTTATGGCAATAGTAGCATAATGCCATTTGTGGAGCGTTTTTACAATGGTGGTTCCAATAGTATTCGTGCATGGGGTATAAGGTCGCTAGGACCAGGGACAGTAAAACATTACAGTGACTCCTATCCTAATGCCGCAGGTGATATTATTCTCGAAGGAAATGCTGAGTATAGGTTTAAACTGTTTAGCGTATTTGAAACTTGTTTCTTTGTAGATGCCGGAAATATATGGACATTGACTGAAAGCCCTGAGGCAAGGTTTAAGTTCAACAAGTTTTATCGAGAAATTGCACTTGGCATAGGGACGGGTATAAGACTAGACTTCAATTATTTTCTTCTAAGATTCGATTTAGGAATGAAAGTGCATGATCCGGGAGCAGTCGATGATATAAAATGGATTCCGTTTAACAGACGACTAAAGTCTACCGATTTTAATTTGAACTTTGGCATAGGTTATCCCTTCTAGGGTTATAGTGAGATAATAATGTGAGACTAGACACCTTAAAATGACATTCTATTTATGTGTGTGTTGGTAACTGTGTTGTTGTTGTTTCTTTATAAAATGAAAGTTTTTGTTTTGAATGTCTGATAATTTATTATATTTGTACCGTAAACAAGAATTTTAATTGACATGAGTTTAAGGTGCGCATTTTTTTATTTTTATTGGTCTTGCTTCGACAGAGGGTGAGCCGATATTTGCGTGCATATACGATATTGAAGCCTCACCTAAGTGGGGCTTTTTTTTGTTCGTATAAATTGAATGTCGGTCTTTGTAATATTAATTGTAAAATTTATGAAAGTAGCAGTAGTAGGATTGGGGCTAATAGGATGTTCTTTGGCAAAGGATATGCGGAGGTTGTTTGGAGTTAACAGGTTTATAGGTTCAGATATTAACGACAAACACTGCCAGATTGCCAAGGAGTTGGGAATAATAGACGAGATTGTGCATTTGGACGATGCCGTGAGCGAATCGGATTTAGTACTTGTGTCTACCCCTGTTGATGTTACTATGCGAGTGTTGCCCGAGATATTGGATAAAATAGGGAGCGGTACAACTGTAATGGATGTAGGGTCGACAAAATCTGCAATCTGCGAGTTGCTGGCAAAGCACAAGAATCGGAAAAATTTTGTCGCAACACATCCTATGTCAGGGACAGAAAACTCAGGACCATGCGCAGCAATAGATGGGCTTTTTGATGGTAAAATTGCAATAATATGCGACCATGAGCTAAGTTCTCCGCAGCATGTTGCTCTCGTAGAGAAGATGTATGGAAGAATAGGATGCCGAGTTGCATACATGTCTTCAGACGAACAGGATCATACCACTGCATACGTTTCTCATTTGCCTCATGCACTTGCATATATCCTTGCTAATACTGTGCTTGGCAATGAAGACCGTAAGGTTATTGTTGATTTGGCAAGCGGAGGATTCCATTCAGCAGCAAGGCTTGCAAAAACAACTGCATCTATGTGGACGCCAATATTTGGACAAAACAAAAAATATATTTCAGAAGCACTGGAAAAATACATAAACCTGATTACTGAATTCAAGTCGGTAATTGATAATGATGATTATGATAGACTGAACGATATAATTACAACAGCAAGTACAATTAGAGAAGTACTCGATGGAGAGGCCTCTGATATGATAAAAGACGAAGAGAAAATTATTAAATTATACAACAAATGACTTTAGAATTAGATTTGCTGCCAATTAGTGCGTGGTTGCCCGATACGGAATACCCATTGCTGATTGCCGGACCTTGTAGTCTGGAAAACGAAGAACAAGTGCTTAATACTGCGCGAGAGTTAGAAAAGGACAAAAGAGTGCACGTGTTTAGAGGCGGTGTGTGGAAACCCCGTACCAGACCCGGATGTTTTGAAGGGATGGGAAGCATTGCACTGGAATGGCTAAAGTTAGTTAAACGAGAAACACGACTGATGGTCGGGACGGAAGTTGCCAACGCAGCACATACAGAGGAAGCTCTAAATGCCGGACTGGATGTGCTGTGGATTGGTGCACGCTCAACATCCAGCCCTTTTGTTGTGCAGGAAATTTGTGAAGTGCTGCGCGGTACTGATACTGTCGTGATGGTGAAAAACCCCATGAACCCAGATGTCCCTCTATGGTTGGGTGCAATAGAACGCCTTAGTGCAGTAGGAATAAAAAAAATCGTGGGCATACACCGAGGATTCACACCATACCAGGATTCCCCATATCGAAACTATCCCGGCTGGGCAAGTCTTATTGAAGTCAAAAGAATATTGCCAAACCTTCCTATTATTTGCGACCCATCGCACATTGCAGGGAAAAAAGAACTAGTGGGCGAAATTGCACAAAAAGCATTCGACGTGGGTATTAAAGGATTGATGATAGAATCGCACATTGACCCATCATGCGCCTTGAGTGATAAGGAACAACAGCTTAATCCTCAGGACTTGTCAGAACTGCTAGATAGACTAGTTATCAGAAATGAAAGCATCGAAGATAAGGAGAATAGACTTGAATTACTGCGCAATCGCATTGATGCTGTGGATACCGAGCTGCTCGCATTGTTATCCTCCCGAAATGAGATATCACGACAGATCGGGCTGTATAAAAAACAAAATAATACTATGGCTTTGCAGATGGGACGCTGGGAAGAGCTAATGAATAAACGAGTTGAGACGGCTAAAAAACTCCAGCTCAATGAAACTTTCGTGAAGATATTGTACCAGCTGATTCATGAAGATTCGGTGAGGATGCAAACTGAAATCCTTGATGACAGAGTGTGATACCCACTCTATTCGTTATAGAGTCTATATGAATTTATAAAAGGGGAGGCAAATTGCTTCCCCTTTTTTTTACTTTTTTTTGAAAAAAAGATTTTTTTTCTTGAGAGGGTTCAAGTGTTTGTGTCTTAAGTATATGTTTAGTTATAGTTGATTTGACGATAAGTTAATTGTTTAGGAAAAGAGTGTTTTTTATTTTGATGTTATTAAAAAGTTAATTAGCTTAGCGGTGTAAAACAAACTGAAAATGACACCTTTTAACTACAAAATGCGGATTTATAGTGCCTTGAGGCATGTCGCATGTATTTTTGCACCTGCTTGTGTTACTGTTTTACTTAAGGTAATATTAATCTTAAAATCTTACTTCTCTATATCCTTTCAAAATTGGAGATGTTATATACATATAAAGACCAAATCTTTGCAATGCTCTAGTATACAGGCAATTACCCCCCCCCGCACACGACTTTGCTTATTGTGTAGATGCTTGGATATATGTGTCGACGTATTTCTTTATACTCGGATACAAAAATCAGAAAATAATTATTGCTCCTCGAAGAGTTGCGAGGATGGATTGTACTTCTCACTATGTGATGGAGGTAGATACTTATGTGGATACGAATCGATACTTATGCTTAAACCTTTAAACAAAAATATATGAGATAATTCTTTACTTGCGGCACATCTTCGTGTCTTTTGCATCAGAGGGGATGCAGTTTACTCAACTATTATTAATTTCTAAATGGAAGATCTATGAAAAATATTTACTTTAAAAGAATCCAGGAACAGTGTTCTGCCTTATTTCTCCTGTCTGGGCGGAGAATGTGTAAATGGCAGATAATATTATTGCTGTTCTTCGTTGCTTTGCAGGCACAAGCGCAGAGTATTAAGATTACCGGACAGGTAACGGATGCTTTTAGCAATGAGCCTATTACTGGGGTGAATGTGCGAGTGATGGGGACTGTTCCTCCGCGGGGAACGATTACTAATATTGATGGTGTGTATGAGCTGAATGTGCAGACCGGGGATTCGTTACAAATAACGTTTATGGGATATGAGACGAAGATTGTGAAGGTTGGAACGGCGAGTGTGTTAAATGTGAGGCTATCTGCAATGACAGAAGAGTTGGGCGAAACCGTTATTGTTGCTTTTGGTAAACAGAAGAAAGAAAGTGTAGTGTCTTCCATAACAACGATAGATGCAACGCAGCTGAAAGTGCCTTCAAGCAATCTTACGACTGCTCTTTCTGGTAAGCTGGCAGGTATGGTTGCTTATCAGACGACGGGCGCACCAGGCGAGGATAATGCACAGTTCTTTGTGCGTAGTGTTACCTCTTTTGGTAGTGGTGTTGTTTCGCCTCTTATTCTTATTGATAATGTGGAAATGTCTTCAAATGACCTCGCAAATCTTAATCCTGACGACATTGCGAGTTTTTCTATATTAAAAGATGCTGCTGCCACAGCTCTTTATGGTGCGCGTGGTGCTAATGGAGTGGTATTGGTTACCACCAAGGAAGGTAAAAAAGGTGAAGTGAAAGTCTCGTTTAGATATGAGACTTCTTTGTCGACGCCAACATCAGATGTAGATATTGCGGACCCCATTACTTTTATGGAGTATTCGAATATTGCTAGTATGACAAGGCATAATAGACTTACCTATGACCAAGGTAAGATTGAAGCAACTAAAGATCCAAATCGCAATCAGTATGTTTATCCTGCTGTAGATTGGAGGGATATGCTGACTAAAAAGAATGCTGTCAATCAAAGAGCAAATATCAACCTGACAGGTGGTGGAGATGCAGCGACATATTATATAGCGGGTTCTTTTTCAAAGGATAATGGAATATTGAAAGTTGATCCTGTCAACCCTTTTAATACCAATATTAATCTAAAAAAGTACTCGATACGCTCCAATGTAAATTTAAACCTTACACGTACACTCCAGGCTAAAGTTAGGGTAAGTGGGACTTTTAAAGATTACACTGGACCTATTGGAGAAGCAGGCAGTGCTGGTGCGAGTACATATAACAAAACTCTTATGGCAAATCCCGTACTCTTCCCTGCGTACTATGCGGCGGATGAGTCTACTCAATATCTTGACCGTATTCTGTTTGGTAATTACTCCGGAGATCCTTCTGGAAACGGAGATCCTAATTACATCAATCCTTATGCGGATATTATGCGAGGATATGAAGATATAAGAGAGAGTAGATTTTTGGCACAGCTAGAGTTGCACCAGAATCTTAGTAGTGTGACTGAGGGTTTGAGAGTCCGTTTTATTGGGAGTCTAACCCGAGCATCGGGGTTTAACATTCAGCGTGATTATAAACCATTTTATTATCAGTATAAGTACGGAACTTATGATCCTTCAAATGAGCTATTTCCTTATGAGCTTGCAGTGCTGAACCCAAATGGAGGATCTGACTTTATTAATTATGCCGGAGGAGATAAGACGGTAAGTACTAGGGCATATGGCGAGGGAGCAGTTCTTTATAATCGTAGATTTGATAAAAAACATGACGTAGGAGCATTAATCGTCGGTTCTTTCAAAGAATCACTTAATGGGAGTGCTAGTAATCTTGACAATTCGCTGCCTTCTCGAAATGTTACTTTCTCTGGGCGTTTTACCTATGGTTTTGACAGCAGATATTTTGCAGAGTTTAATTTTGGGCTTAATGGCTCGGAACGCTTTGATCCCGCTCATCGCTGGGGTTTCTTTCCCTCTTTTGGAGCAGGTTGGCAAGTTTCAAATGAGGACTTTTGGGAAGGGTTCAAACCTGTTTTTTCTAAATTGAAGCTTCGTGCAACTTATGGCTCGGTCGGTAATGATGTTATTGTTTCTAACAACGACCGTTTCTTTTTTACCTCTAATATTGATCTAAATGGAGGTAATGCTGGTTATTTTGGTGAAAATCCTAATAATACCTATAGTATGCCTACTATAGATATATTAAGGTATGCAAATCGCAATATTACTTGGGAGGTGTCGTATAAACAAAATTACGCCATCGAATTGGGTTTCTTTAAAGATAAACTCAATTTAGTGCTTGAGTATTACCGCGAGAATCGTAAAAATATAGTGCAATTTAGACCCGATATACCCTCTACAATGGGCTTGACAACTAATGTGCGTACCAACTATGGAGAGTCTCTAGGACATGGAATTGATTTAACGCTAGATTACAAAAGCTCTATAGGTAAGGATATTTGGTATATCATAAGAGGTAACTTCACTTATGGAACTGCCGAAATTACGAAGTATGATGAACTTGATTACTCTGGAATAGCTCCATGGAAATCTATGGTAGGGCAAAAAGTAGGACAGAGTAGGGGTTATATTGCAGAACGCCTCTTTATTGATGACGCTGATGTTGCAAACTCGCCAGTGCAGAATGTTGGCTCTGGTGGAGGGTATGGTGCGGGTGATATTAAGTATAGAGATGTCAATGAGGATGGTGTAGTTAATGAGTACGATGTTGTACCTATGGGCTTCCCATCTAATCCTGAAATACAATATGGCTTTGGTGGCTCTTTTGGATATAAGAATTTTGATTTTTCTTTGTTCTTTCAAGGCTCCTCTCGCTTTTCCTTCTTCTTGGATGCTAAGAATATGGCACCTTTCCTTGAGGTTTATAATGGCGGTCGAAAAGGTAATAGGGCAATGCTTAGTTTTATTGCCGAGAATGTGTGGACTGAAACAAATCGAGACCCTTATGCAGCTTGGCCTCGCTTATCGCCTGATAGAGTGGTGAATGCTGATGGAAATGCTGTGTCTTCGGTGGGGAATAACAATAATTTTGTAAATAGTAGTTATTGGATGCGTACTGCTAGTTACATTCGTTTGAAATCACTGGAGGTGGGATATAAGTTAAAAGCGTTTCATAAAATTGGAGTTAGGGTATATGCTAGTGGAACAAACTTGTTCACCCTTTCCCAATTTGATCTTTGGGATGTGGAGATGAGAGGCAACGGATTGCGTTATCCTTTACAAAAAGTGTTTAATGCAGGTGTGCAATTTGATTTTTAATAGAATAAGATGAAAGATATGAAAAAAATATATTATATTGTTGGTACTTTGTTGTTGCTCGCAGTGGGTGCTTGTAACAACTATTTAGACATACTTCCCGACGACAAGCCTACCTTAGATGATGCGTTTACGGATGCGTTTAATGCTGAAAAATACTTGTTTACATGCTATGCATACCTGCCTTCTGTAGCAAACCCGACTAATACGCTTGGACTGACAGGTGGGGGAGATATTGTATATTCATCAGAAGATGTTGCAGGAACTTTGTCCGGAGGACGCCCCTCGCCAATGAGAGCCCGTTTTGATGGTAATGTTGTGTCAAATCCGTATATGAATTTCTGGGATGGTCAACGTGGTGCTCCAAGCTGCTTATGGGATGGGATTAGGCATTGTAATGTTTTCTTGGACAAGATTTTAGTGGAAAACGGCGGCCCGAGAGATTTAAGTGATGAAAAAAGAGAGCAATGGATAGCAGAGGTGAAGACACTGAATGCTTATTACCATTTCTATCTTTTTAGACTTTATGGACCCATCCCGATAATGGATAAGGCACAAGATATTTCGGATAAAGACGATGCTGTAATGGTTTATCGTGCTCCTGTCGATGAAGTGGTAGACTATATTGTTAATCTATTGGATGAGACAATTCCTGGACTTCCTGAAAAAATGGAAATGGACAATGCTACCGAGTACGGAAGATTTAATTCAACGATAGCTCGCTGCATAAAAGCGCAAACCTTGGTGTTGGCTGCTAGCCCTTTATTTAATAATAATAACTACTACAAGGGGGTTGTTGATAATCGTGGAGTAGAACTATTTCCAGAAGGTGATGTGCAAGCCCGTTGGGAAAGAGCTCTTATTGCTTGTGATTCTGCTTGTCGTTCCGCAGAAGAGAACGGAGCTATTATTTATATTACCACTGATGGCGGGAATAATGCAATATCTGGAACTAATATAATGAATATCCCCGATACGCTCAAGGATATGGTGAGTTTGAGACAAGCCGTGACTAAGTCTTGGAATGAGGAAGTTATTTGGGCTACTAATCAAAATACCAAAACGCTACAACAATTTGCTTCAATGATGTCAAATAGTGAGTGGGGAAACACTAATGGTGCATCAGGATCGGAGCTGGGGCAACGTCATGGTCCAACCATGGATGTGGTAGAGCGATTTTACACATCTAACGGACTTCCTATGGAAGAAGATCAAGATTGGGCTGACAATGCTTGGTACAGTAATAGGTATAAGACCCAAGTGGCTACGGTGAATAATTCTGAGTACTTGATTAGTCCAGGTGAGGAAACAGCTATTCTTCATTTTAATCGGTCGTTGCGCTTCTATGCCTCAGTAGGTTTTGATGGAGGGCTTTGGGAAGGACGTAAGGAGTCTCTAGCTAACACTTCTGTAGCTAAATTTATGAAAGGACAAGGTTGTGGAGCAAAAAATTATGGTGGTTATGGGAATTTCTGTCCGACGGGTTATCTTGCCAAGAAAATGGTGCATCTGGAATCGGATATGTCGTCAGAAAAAGTAGATTTTGTCGAAGTGCTGTATTCTTTTCCAATTATCCGTCTAGGTGACATGTATCTCTTGCTTGCTGAATGTCTTAATGAAGCCGGAGGTCCATCTAAAACTGATTCTAAAGGTAGAAATGCGTGTTCGTACCTTGATGAAATTAGAGCAAGAGTTGGACTCGGTGGTGTTGTGGAGAGTTGGAGAGACCATGCTAGCAGTGAGTATAAAAATAAGCCTGCAAGTCAAAATGGACTTCGCGATATTATACGTCAAGAACGAATGAATGAGCTGGCATTTGAAGGTTCGTTTTATTATGATGTTAGGAGATGGCTGATTGCAGAGGATTTATTAAATCGAACTGTTACAGGTTGGAATATGAATGGTGAGACTAAAAACGAGTTTTATAGTATAGCAGTGATTGAACAACCGAGATTTTCAATGAAGGATTACCTAATGCCCATAAAAACAAGTACAATCTTGCAGAATCCGAATTTGGTGCAAAACCCCGGATGGTAAATATTATTAAATCAACAATTTAAATAGAAATAAGATGAAACAACAACAAAATAAAATAACAAAGGGATTAATACTGCTAGTGAGTATTATCTCTGTTGTTGCTTGTAATGACCCCTATCTAGGTTTGGAAAAGAATGTAAGCGATTCAGTAAGCCCTGGTAGGTTGGTAGTTGATAAAGTTGTGCCAAAGGCGGGGGCTTTGGAGATTTTTTTCACTTTGCCAAAAGAAGATGCGGATATTGCTAGAGTCGTCGCATCGTACACTAATAAGAGAAATGAAAATGTAGAAACGGCAGTGTCTAGGTATTCCACGTCTATTTTGGTTGAAGGCTTTTTTGGTATAGACGAAAAAAAGGTGAATCTAGTATGTGAAGACAATAGTGGGAATCAGTCAGAGATTACGGAAGTGAGAGATTCTCCTTTGCTTTCCCCTGTAGAGATGGCTCGTCAATCTATGGTTGTGGAAGAAGCATTTGGTGGAGTGAGAATAGATTGGGATAACATCTCTGGGGATATGCTGGTTATACATGTGCTGACCGATGATACTTTGCAGATAAAAGGTGAAACCGTATTCGTAGAAGATGTCTCGAAGCGTATCTATACTAGAGATACCTTAGATAAGCAGACCTTTGCATATGTGCGTCAATATCCAGACATGGAGCAGAGGTTTGGATTCACCATAAGTGATAAATGGGGGAATAGTTCAGATACTTTAGTTGGGAATTGGACCCCTTATCGAGAAGATGTTATTGACTATAGGTATGTTAGTGAAATGGATGTGTTTGGGTGGAGATACAGTAGTGGTAAAAGTCTAGACTATTATACGGAGGGTATTGACCCTGTAACAGGTCTCCAAAGGGATGGGCTGTTCTATGGGGGCAGTTATAGACCTAAAACACTCTTTGATAACTCTACTGGTAATGCGTTCTTCTGCACTCGATTTACTAAAAATGCAAACGATAACGATGCTTCAAATGATACTTTAGTCCCAGTGTCATATATCACCTTTAACCTGAATGTGGATACACGTCTAAGCAGAATGGTAGTCTATCCCAGACCGAATGATCCATATGCGTATGGAACACTCAAAAGGTTTCGTATTTGGGGGACTGATGATAATAATCCCAATCGCTGGACTCAGTTTCCTGAAGGGTGGAAATTGGTTGGGGAGTTTGTTTCCCCTGATGCTGCAATACCAGGAAATCCTACAGATGAAGAAATCGTATATGTTAGGAATAACGGTTATGCCTTTGATGTTAAGGATGATAATGTGAATCCAGATGCAGATTACTTCTCGGTATTTAGATATATGCGCTTGGAAATGATGGAAACATATAACCCAGATGTAAAGAATTTTACCCCTACTGAGATGAAGCTGTGGGGTCTAATTGAGAATGAATATTATTAAAAGAATGCCTTTTGGGCAAAAAAAAAATAATTTATGAAAGCGATAAAATATAATATACTTGGGCTAATTTTGTTTTCGTTGTTTGCTGCTTGCGATAACGTGGATGACTTTATTGACCAACATACAGAAGGAGGTCCCATTATATATGCGGGCAAAGTGAATAAGCTTGAATTCCAATCCGGTTATAATAGAATAAAAGCCAATATTTACCCAGTAGCGGATGTGAACCGCGATCATTGCATACTGTCGTGGAACGTTACTAACGAGGTGAAAGATTCATTAATCGTGGATTATTCCAAAGCGGCTTATGATGATTCGCTTGAATGTTACTCTGTTATAATAGACCTCTCTGAAGATAAAATACAAGGGAGTCTTCTGGTTGAGGCTCAGAATGTAGATGCTTTCGGTAATAAGTCTTTAATTGAGGAGAAAGGAGCATTTGTATATGGAGTAATTTATGAGTCAACCTTGATAAATGATGGGGTGCGTTTTAATGAGGATGCAGATGTGATTATCTTCAATAAAAAGGTTGGATCTGTCGGTAATTATGTAAGCTATGAGAAAACCGACGGATCCTTTACTCCAGAAGTCTTATGTACTGACGAGCAGTTCGCCATGCAAGATAATAAAGTGGGAGGACTAGTTAAAAATAAAACTCGCTTCTTGATTAAAGAGACAGATATCGACACTCTGGAGGTTAATTATTATTCGGAAGTAGAGATACCTCTTCCCTCATTCCCTGTTCCTGCGGTTCTGGATTTTTGCAATGAGCAAGACGGTGCAGAATATTTTGCTACTAATGCAGTGGATGGAATAATTAATTCAAGTATGTGGCATACAGGGTGGAGTAATGCAGATCACCTTATTTTCCATAATGAAGATAATTATCCCGACGCATCGATAGCCCACTATATTGTTCTTGATTACAAGAAGAATACAACACTTAAATCCATCACAGTTCACAATGATGCAAATAAAGTACTGAAAACGGTGAATGTGTGGGTGAGTACTGATACTCAATACATCGAAAACAGTGATAAGGGCACAGATCAATCAGTCGTTGATTATTGGCGTATCCCCCACGAAAACTCTTGGACGCAAGTGGGAACTCTAAACTTTACAAATGCAGATGCTTCTAAAACCTTTGATTTGCCCGCTCCTGTAGATTTTCGCCTGATAATGCTTACTATGCCGGACTCCCACGCCGGAAATAAACATATCAGAATCTCGGAAATAGAGGTCGAACAAGAATGGTAAAAAAAAAGCCCTCAAGGTTATAGATCTTGAGGGCTTTTTTTTAGCTCTGTTACTTAACGATTTGTGAATATATTGAATCGTACTTTTATAATAGTGTGATGTAATAGGTTTTTACTAATTTTACTCACACTCGTGGCTATTCGGGCAAAAGAGTTGTTCTTAAAAACTGTACTTACCATTTGTTTTCCGGCATCAACGATACACCTTCAGAGACGCGCGACAATTCTATATATCTCCTGCGGGGAAGTTTATATTTTTCGCCTACATCTTTTCTATTAAGCTCTAAACTCTAAACAATTAAACTTCAAACCAACAACCAAACCTTAAACGATTAAACATTGTATTTATACCATTCCCCACTCTATTCGTTATAGAGTCTATA
>JBKECW010000065.1:0-1784 GCA_047975005.1 Bacteroidales bacterium
CAAGGTTTTCGAGGTTATAATCGCCGACTAGTTTGGTGTCTATCTCAACGCTTTCGCTTGTGTTGCTCACCTTTGCGCATAGGTATCCTTTATCGTTTTCGACGAGTTCGCCATGTATGTTTTGATTTCTTGAAGTGCCGAATTTAACTTGCTTTTCGGGCTTATTCATATCGTCGAAAATCGGATTGTCGGCATTGTAAAAAGCAGTGCCGTCTGTTTCTTTCAGGTAGTCAAAAAGCTGACCTTTAGTGGTTTTTACTCCTTCCAGAGAGCCAAAACCTTCGAGGTGGGCTTTACCGATATTTGTTATCAGCCCCATATTGGGTTCGGCAATTTCGCATAGAGTTTTTATCTCGCCAAGTCCGCTTGCTCCCATTTCCACAATGCCCACTTCTGTACTATTGTTCATTGATAGCAGAGTAAAGGGTACGCCAATATGATTATTTAGGTTCCCTACTGTGGCTTTTGTATTGTATTTTGATTTTAATACGGTGTTTATCAGTTCTTTGGTAGTTGTTTTTCCGTTTGTTCCCGTTATGGCAAAAATGGGGATACCAAGTTTGCGCCTATGCTCTCGTGCTAGGTTTTGAAGGGTTTGCAGAGTGTCGTCGACAAGGATTAGTCTGTCGTCGTCAAAATCCTTGCGGCTGACGATAGCGTGGCTAGCTCCTTTATCGAGAGCATCCTTTGCAAATCTGTTTCCGTCGAAGTTGTCGCCAGCAAGAGCAATATAAAGTTCTCCTTTTTTGATGGTTCTTGTGTCCTTCGATATACCTTCTGACGATAGGAATAGTTTGTAAATACTTTGAATATTCATACTATACAGCGAGCTTTTCTATGTTGTTATTAATGTCCCAATATTATCTTGCGACAGTACTTTTTTGAGATTTCCGACTACGTCCATATTAAACACTATTATCGGCAGATTGTTGTCTCTGCTGAGTGTTGTTGCTGTTAAGTCCATGATTGATAGTCCTTTTTCGTACAGTTCGTCGAAAGTGATTTTGTCGAATTTTGTTGCTGTTGGGTCCTTTTCGGGGTCGGCAGTGTAGACGCCGTCCACTCTAGTGCCTTTCAGCATTACGTCGCAGTTCAATTCTATTGCTCTGAGTACTGAGCCTGTATCGGTGGTGAAGTAGGGGTTTCCTGTTCCGCAGGCAATGATTACCACCTCGCCCTTGCGCATATAATCTTTAGCAGTGAAGCTGCTGTAAAACTCGCCGATAGGCTCCATTCTTACTGCTGTGCATACTCTTGATTTTACACCATAAGCTGTCAATGCTGACGACAGAGCAAGGCTGTTTATTGCAGTTGCCAACATCCCCATTTGGTCGCCCTTCACTCGGTCTACGCCTGTGGCAACACCACTCAGTCCTCTAAATATATTTCCACCACCTATGACGATTGCTACCTGCACGCCTTTATCGGATATTTCCAGTATTTGCTTAGCGTAGTCGTTAATTCTGTCGGGGTCGATACCGTATTTTTGTTTTCCCATGAGCGACTCGCCGCTCAGTTTTAGTAAAATTCTTTTGTATGTCATCATTTTTATTTACAAAGTTAATCAAATTGTTGTATTCAGCAGAGTTCATCGCCAAAAGCTACTGCTCCGTCGTTGCGCATCATTTCTGTATATTTCTTCGATGGCGACACTACAAAGTCGCCAAGATTGAGTTCGTCCCAACGTTCATCTATCTTCTCTATGGTTTTAGAGTCCGAAATTACTACGTTCGGCCATTGTCTTTTGAAATTATGACTTTCCTGTTTCTTTGATGTTGCATCAA
>JBKECW010000066.1:0-12554 GCA_047975005.1 Bacteroidales bacterium
TCAAACTCTCCGTTGTAGAAAAGTTCTTGTTTTTGTCTAATCCCTAAATAGATAAACTATCCAAAAATTAAACGGTTTTCCTCTCAAAATTCTTCCTGTCTTGTGCTTTTTTTATTACGTAAAATAATTTCAAAGATCATTTTGACTGCTGTCAAAAATGTCTCTCGCTATTTTCAGAGCGAAAGACCCTACAAAGATACGGCAAGGCACCCTTACACTCCAAATCTTTTTTCCTTTTTTTATAGTTAAAAATAGTTTCATCAAACATTATCAACCACTTGAGAAATTAGTTCTAAACAAAAAGGTGCATGAACATTTACATAAAAAAGAGCCTACCCTCTCGGGCAAGCTCTAATCACACTATTATAATATTACACTCAACTTTCGATGAGCATGACATTCATTCTTAGCTATTTTTCTTTTTAAGACTCCAACCGAACTTCAAGCCTAGTATAAACCACGCAAGAGTAACACATCCACAGGCAAAGATAACGTCGCCAATGGTACGCAGCCATTTGAAAGTTACTAGATAATCTTGTTGTAGGAACTCGGCAGAACGTGCACTCCACAAGCCGTTGTTAACACTTTCCACTGTTTGGGCTATACCTACAGGCAATATGCTGAGCAGCACCATTGTTATAAGACCGATATTCAAACTCCAGAAAGTAAATTTCAGTATACCGTTTTTCCAAACAACTTCCTTGTTCATGTCGCGCAATACAAAGAGTATAAGACCGATACCCAACATTCCGTACACTCCAAACATAGCGGTGTGTCCGTGAACAGGTGTTGTATTTAGTCCTTGCATATAGTATAATGCTGTTGGCGGATTAATCATAAAACCAAACAATCCGGCTCCTACGAGATTCCAGAATGCTACGGCAATAAAGAAATAAATAGGCCATTTGTAGGCTTTCGACGAGTCGTTTGCCTTGCTGAAATCCAAATTTTCGTAGGCTTCGTAGCCCATAAGCACCAATGGAACTACCTCTAATGCACTGAATGATGCTCCTATTGCCATTATCGCCGTCGGTGTGCCGGTGAAGTATAAATGATGGAAGGTTCCCAAAATACCTCCTGAAAGGAAGATAATTGTAGTAAACAGTACTGCAATAGTCGCTGTCTTAGGCTTAATAAGCTGCAAACGAACGAATAAGAAAGCTGTTACAACAGCTGCAAATACTTCAAAAAAGCCTTCTACCCAAAGGTGTACAACCCACCAACGCCAATATTCGGCAATGGCTAGGTGTGTCTGACGACCCCACATTAAGCCCGCTCCGTAGAATGCCGCAATGGCAACCGAAGATATCAGGAATAATATTAAAAGATTGCGGTTCTCAGATTTTTGCTTGATGGCAGGATAAATTGCTCTGCCCATCAGCAATAGCCAGATTACTAAGCCCACAAATAAGAACAACTGCCAAAAACGTCCTAAGTCAACATACTCGTAGCCCTGATGTCCAAACCAGAAGTTCTCTACTAATCCAAGTTTCTGCATTACTCCCATCCATTGTCCTGCTAATGAGCCGACTACTATAATAAGGAGGGCTATGAATAAGAAATTGACTCCCAACCGTTGGAACTTCGGTTCTACTCCAGATATTGCAGGAGCGTAATATAATCCCGTTGCCAACCATGAGGTCGCAATCCAGAAAATAGCAATTTGTATGTGCCATGTTCTAGTTACTGAATAGGGTAGCCATTCCGAAAGAGGGAAACCATAGAGGTCTTGACCCTCAACACTGTAGTGAGCCGTTAGAATACCCAATAGAACCTGAACCAGCAACAATGCTGACACGATCCAAAAATACTTGAGAGTAGCCTTCTGCGATGGTGTCTGATTTTCATTCTTTAACGAGAATATTCCCGGTATCTCGTGAATCTCTTTGCGCTTACGTGCATAGTACAAGGTCATTAAACCTATACCTGCCAATAGCAGGATTATACTGAACCCCGTCCATAGGTGCATTGAGCTTGTAGGGCTGTTGGCTACCAAGTCGTCGGCAGGCCAGTTGTTGGTGTAAGTAATAGTCTCTCCGGGTCGTTCGGTTACGCAGGTCCACGATGCCCAAAAGAAAAAACTATTCAACAGTCGAACTCTCTCAGGGTCTTTTAGTGCATTTGTAGGAATAGCATAAGCCTCACGCAAATTTTGCAAAGACGCATCGTCGGTAAATAATCCCCCGTAGTGCTTGCTGTTACTTTCTATTGCCTTAGCACGCAATGCCGATACTGTAAGTATCTTGGTGCTTGGGTCGTAGGTGTTTTTACGTATCAAACCCTGCAACTTGGCTTCCAAACCGGCTTGTTTGTCTTTTGGTAGTTGATCAAATGACTGCCCTTCCGATTCTTTAGCCAACTCGTTCACCATAAATGAGGCCTCACGGTGCAACCAATCAGCACTCCAGTCGGGTGCTTGATAGGCTCCGTGTCCCCAGATTGAACCTACTTCTTGTCCTCCTAAAGACTGCCATACGTTTTGCCCATCCTTAATGTCTTGACCGGTGAACAAGACGGCGCCGTCCTCAGTTACAACTTTGTCGGGAATAGGTGGCGCTTGGCGATAGATTTCTCCTCCGTAATACAGCAAGACACCAAAGGATATTACCATGACGGCAATAAATCCTATCCATAATTTTTTCGTGTTCATGTGTTTATAATTTAAGTGATTTAGGAAATAATATATTGTTTTCGAGATGCACATGTGTATGCAAATCGTCTTCAAATTCTTTTAAGGTTCCTAACGCCACACGATATGTGTTGCATGCGTCTTCGGGAACTTTGTAGCCACTTGTCAGCTTGTTGATTCTCTCAAAGGTGCTACCGGCAAAATCATGCTCTCCCAGCATGCGGGTAATCTCGTTTTTTATCGTATCCGCAGTCTGTGCGCTTGGATTTGAAAGTTGTGATTTTATCGCAGGAAAAAGAAGCTCCTCCTCCATTTTTAAATGTTGAAGTAGCTCGCGGTTAACTTCGTTTGTCAATTGTGCAACCTCAATAAGCTCAGGATGATTGTCTCCATGTACTTCGGCTATCTTGTTGGTGTAGAACACCAATTCGGGCAGTGTAGAATTTACATAACTGTGATGCGTATTTACAATATAATCTGCCAAAAATGAGAGTTCCCATTCATTGTAATTATGCTGATGCTTTGCTCCTGTCGATTTTATGGCTTCAATTTTTTGCTCCAATTCTGACATATTTATGCCTAAACCTTGACAAACAGACTCCACCGACACCTTGCCTCCACAGCAGAAATCGACACCTAAGTCCTTAAAAACACGAGAGGTACGAAAGTCATTAGCAACGATTTCACCTACCTGTAATTGACCAAAATTTATACTCTTCATATCTATATTATTTAGTTATTTGAGAGCAAATATAAATATTATTCCGCTAATATGGACAAAAAGGTCTATTATTACATTCTTTTTTTTATTTTCTTTGTAAAAAACAATTTGCGTGTTTAAGAAAAAAACTGAATATGCCCTGCGTGGCTTGGTTTACATACAGGTACAGAATAACAATGGGCACAAGCCAAGCATCGTTGAAATAGCCGAAGAAGTGGAAACCCCAAAACACTTCATGGCCAAAGTATTGCAACGATTGGTACAGCATGGGTTTCTTGAATCAACAAAAGGGAAGAATGGTGGTTATTCTATGAGTCCAAAGCATAACAAGCTATCACTTAAAGAAATAGTGGTTGCAATTGAGGGTGACAATCTTTTTTGTGGCTGTGCTTTCGGTCTGACACAGTGCGACGAGGATAATCCCTGTCCGCTTCACGAGAACTATGCTCCCATACGTGCTGCCCTAAACGAGTTTGTCAGCAATGAAAGTATACAGAATTTGGTTGGCACTAACCCCAGCACCTTTAATTTTGCCTTAAACAGAAAAGAAGATGATTAATCTGTCAAGAAGCAAACTAAAACCCGTTTTACAGTTATAATGTAAACTTTATATCTTTGAAGGCGTAGAAAACAATAAACTTATATATAAATGAGTACTGTACAAAATATTTTCTTGATACTAACAGCAATATCATTAGTAGCTTGCAATAAGAATATAAAACAAGAAAACCAGAAACCGAACGTACTGCTTATCGTGGTCGATGATTTAGGATATGCCGATTTCTCACCTTTTGAAAATCATAGTCCCAATGTTCCCACCCCAAATTTGCAACGCATTGCCGATGCCGGAACGGTGTTCACACAGGCTTACACTACGGCTCCGGTATGCAGCCCATCAAGATGCGGACTTTATACGGGAAAAATGCAATTTCGATGGGACAAAAAGGTATCGTGGACGCCGGGACTGCCCGACAGCGTCAAAACCATTGCCGAATATCTCAAAAGCGCAGGATATGAAACAGCAATGATAGGAAAGTCCGATATGGGAGGAAATTTCCACCGCTCTGATGTGCGCGAATATCCCCGAAACCACGGCTACGACTATTTCCTGGGGTTCAATGCTCATGCACACGACTATTGGCTCACATCAGAAGAAAGTGCCAAACGAACTCCCGACCCCAAAGGAAGCAGTTGGCATTTGGGACCTCTAATGGAGAACGATACATTCAAAAGCTATCCCGACGACGAATATCTCACGGATATATTCACCGACGAAGCCATAAACTATCTTAAAGCCGAAAAGGATAACCCATTCTTCCTGACCCTTAGCTATAACGCCGTACATCATATCATACACGAAGTGCCGCAGAAGTATTTGGACAAATATGGCGTTGCTCCCATACACAACTATAATCCTGATAGTCTGGAGACTTTCAAAAACTTTAAGCCCGGTTCGTACAGAGCATACTACGAGAAATATACGGAAATAGGAGATATAAACAGCCAAGACATGCGCAAATACTACTTGGCAAACCTCAATTGTCTCGACGATAACATCGGTCGCTTGTTGGATGCCATAAAGCAAGAAGGCTTGGACGAGAATACAATCATCGTGTTTATGTCGGACAATGGCGGCTCGCCAATCACCGGGGCTAACAATGCACCCCTCACGGCAGGGAAATACACCCTTTGGGAAGGCGGAATACGCGTGCCTATGATGCTGAAATGGACAGGAAAAGCTCAAGCAGGGAAAACAGAAACCCGATATGTTTCGGCTACAGATATCCTGCCCACCTTGGCAGAAGCAGCAGGCATTAGCTTGTCCGACCCCACACTGGACGGGCGCAGTCTGTTAGACCCCGACCAAAACAGACTTATGATTTGGCGATGGCACGATAAGTGGGCAGTGAGAAAAGGAAAGTGGAAACTCACAAATACCAACGAAGCATGGGGAAAAGGAGACAGCCCCTCGCACCTATTCATCAAACCTATTGTGAACGACACGAACCTCAAATTGTTCGACTTGGAAGCCGACCCCGGCGAAAGACATAACCTCGCGGAAGACAATCCCGATGTACTTCAACAATTACAATCAGAATACGAAAACTGGATAAAAAAGAACACAGGGAAGTACAACTAACATTAAACATACTCGACTAGTTCACAACTCATTGTATTAGATTTTATCTTTCTGGCATTCAAATAAATCTATAAGCAAACGGTTTGTGATTTATAGTTATGTGGATATATTTGCAGTATTCGGCAATATGTTGTTTTTTTTGCTGTCAACCTAAATCGCAGAACAATCAAGAATCCTAGGCAGACTTTGTCTTTGATGTACCGCAACGGTTTAATGCAAAAGGACAAACCTGATTAAGACCTATACTACAAACCACAACAGACTAACTATGAAAAGAATAGGAATATTCCTTCGAGTCTTGTCTTTATTGTATATTGGATTTAGCGTATTTGGGGGCAAAGTAAAGACAAGAAAAATCGTGCAAAGCGATACACTTGACTCTTTTAATCTAAAAGAGAGCTCTGGCTCTAACATAAGAAAGATACACTTAGGCAACATATCTTTCAGCTATTATCTTGACTCATGCTTTCATCTAAAAGACTATTGGGAAGATATTGACAACATGACATTTATAGAATACAAGTCTAATAGTTCAAACATACTAGACACCTCTTTATTAATTAGCTCTCTTAATAATATCTTGTCAATCCCTACAGATCTGGGGCATATTATATACGAGATAAAACCCGCAGAGATTCATGCTCACAAATTTGAGGATTATGAGCATATTGGTTATTATGAGTCTCTAGATGCTCATGTGGTGAGTTTCCAAAATTCTGGAAGACTTGGATTTGACCTCATTCTTACATCCTGCGGCACGGTAATGTGCTTCTACGAGTTTCCTTATCCGTCTAATGACAATAAATTTATAATTTCGTTTAGCACCGAAAGAGACAATGCTACATTGAGTATTATCAAGTTTTATCTTTTAGGTCAAGATATCCCAGAACTATTGTGGGCAGGGTGGTCTGACCATTCTATATTGCCAACAGAAGCTGTATGGGAGAGCGACAGTACAGTGCTGATAGAGGCGAAAGAGTTTAGCAACAGAGAAAACTTCTACGAAAACAAAGAAGCAAGGATAATATATGGTCGTTTAACCGTCTGCAAGAAAGATACTCCATGCAACGCTGACTATTAGCTACAATCATTCCAGACAGAAGCTCATTGTTTCGATAGTTTTATTTGTCGAGTCTCGCTTTTCAATAGTCTCAATATTATTAAAGTTGTCGTATTATATTACAAATTCCTCTTTATAAAATGGATCTTGAATTTCATGTACTGCCTTTTGGCTATCAGAATTACCTAAATACTTGAAGTGATATACCAATGGGGAAATTCTGAAGTCACACTCCCCTTATCGACACAAGCCCAAACCAATAAAACAATTAGCACTAACCGACATAACATCATCACAACTGCATTATATGCTTAAAGGCAATACTATTTTTCAAAAAAGAATTTCTCCTCGCCAAATGCCGGACGCAAGTCATTAATCCATACCGCATCAGGATTATACTCTGCGAAGAAAGGTCTGCCGACCCAATCTTTAGAGCGTCCTTGTAGAAATTCGAGTACAAAAACCTTCTCACCATTAATTTCGGCTTTGCCCTTGATGCAGATTTTCCCCCATTTGCACGACATGCTCGGACCTCGTACCGTACGGGCAAGACCGCTGACATTGCTGTATGCCTTTGTGAATATATCGTGAGCCTTATCAAGAGTAACCGAGAAATAGTCTTGCGCTCCGGTATCTCTTGCTATAAACATATAGTATGGTACTAGCCCGAGGCTTACTTGCAGTCGCCACATTTCTGACCAAATCTCTGTTTGGTCGTTGATATTTGTCATTATCGGAGACTGTGTTCTTATTGTTACTCCAACACTTCTAAGGTTTTTTATAGCCTCACGAACGACTTTTGTTTTCAATGCTCTGGGATGGTTGAAATGTGCCATTATATTGACAGTCAGTCCAGAATCGGTCATGTTTTCAAATAATTTCAGCAACATCTCTGCATCAGAATCATCTGTAAAACGATAAGGCCAATATGTCAGCACTTTAGTACCAATTCTTATATTTCGGATATGCCCAAGTTCCGAACGATTTTCTAGTATAAGGCTAAAATATCTATTTAGAATTTCGGTTGACATTGTCATCGGGTCTCCACCGGTGAACAACACATCTGTAACTTGCTTGTTTTGTTTAAGATACTCTATCAGCATATTAGGATCTCGCATAGAGAACTTAAATTCCTGCATCGTAAACTGTGGCCATCGGAAGCAAAATGTGCAATAGGCATGACAGGTCTGCCCTTGCGAAGGGAAGCACAGAACTGTTTCATTGTATTTGTGCTGTAATCCGCGTATACTCTCACCATTGAAAGTCGGCACGTTTGACTCCTGTTTGTTGGGATTGGGGTTTAGCGACAGCCTAATATCACTGACCATGCTATCTAGCTCATTCTTTGCGACTTTCTTTTTTATGGCTTCTGATATTTTTGCATATTGCGCATTATCCAACATCGTTCTCTGTGGGAATGTTAGTATAAAGAAAGGATCGTTCTCGAAGTTATCCCAGTCTATTAGTTCGTCAACTACATAATTGTTCGTTCTGAAAGGTAATACATTTCCCACAACATCAATGTCATGTAGCTGCTGTGCATTAAGATTCATCATTTGGGGTATATCCCTAAAATTGCGAAGCATATATGACTTAAAATCCATCATCTGTTTATTGTATTAATTTAAAAAGTAAGTATAGCATCACATACCCACAAAGTGGGCAATGTTTAACCTAAGTCTATAAAGATAATTAAAAAAAATAGACCTGCAAAAAAACATTTTATTTACGTGCTTCTCACACAAGACGCAACACACTGATACACAAAGTGAAGAAACTAACAACGGCATCAAAGATCTATTTTTTTGCTTCAGCGCATCAATGATTTATTAAATACGGTTTCACGTCTGTAACAATCATTCCTGCGGTTTTTGCTGCTTCGATTCCAAGTTCTCCGTCTTCAAAGACCTGACAATACTTTGGAGCTATGCCCATTGCGTCAGCGCATTTTTGAAAAGTATCGGGATATGGTTTGTGCCTATCAACATCGTCGGCAGAAACTATGACTTTAAAATATTCAGTCAAACCTAAGGCTTCTAGCTGTAGCAAAGCACTTTTACGGCAGGCTCCTGTTCCGACACTCATTGGGAGCTTGTCTTTATACTCATATATTAATCTTGTAACCTCCTTTATTTCTTTCACTTTATGGGCATTTTCCCAGAATGCTTCTTGCTTTTTTCTAGCCAATTTCTGCGCATCTAGCTCATACCGTTTGTTGGTTTCAATAACATACTTAGCAAAATCTATTGTCGGTCTGCCTGTCATCTTAATAAGTATTTCGTTGTCCACTTCGCACTCCAGTTCCTTACAGATTGTGGCCCAGTTGTCGAGGTGTAGAGGGATGGAGTTAGTAATGGTGCCATCCATGTCAAATATTAATCCTTTAGCATTTGGATTTATGTCCAAGGTTCTCATCATTCCAATTTTTATGAGTTCATCTTAGCCCAAGTATCTTTAAGCTGTACTGTTCTGTTAAATACTAGTTTCCCATCACTGCTGTCTATATCTGTCGAGAAATACCCAAGTCTTTCAAATTGAAAATGATCGAGAGCTTTTGTACCCTTTGCGAAAGGCTCAATAAAACATTTATTGAGAACCTTCAGAGAATCTTTGTTTATATGTTCCTTAAAGTCTACTTCTTTATCGCCATCAGGAGCAGGTACGTCAAACAATCGGTCATATAATCGAACCTCGCAATTTACATTTTCTGTAGCCGACACCCAATGCAGGGTTCCCTTTACCTTTCGTCCATCTGGCGATTTCCCGCCTCTCGACTCCGGATCGTAGGTACAATGGAGTTCTATTATTTTCCCATCACTATCTTTTACGACTTTTTCGCAAGTAACAAAATACGCATATCTTAGTCGCACCTCCCTACCGGGAGCCAGACGGAAGAATTTCTTAGGAGCATCCTCCATAAAGTCACTCCTCTCTATGTATATTTCTTTTGTGAAAGGAATCTGACGTTTACCCATACTTTCGTCCTCTGGATTGTTTACGGCTTCCAGCATTTCCACCTTCTCGTCTGGATAGTTCGTTATTACCACTTTCAAAGGATCTAACACTGCCATCACGCGCTGCGCTCTTTTATTTAGGTCCTCTCGGATACAGTATTCTAAAAGTGATATGTCTATCGTCCCATTTACTTTAGTTATTCCTGCCATCTCAGAGAATCGTCTTATAGACTGTGGCGTATAGCCTCTTCGTCGCAGCCCTGATACGGTTGGCATACGAGGGTCATCCCATCCCGACACATATTTTTTTTCTACCAATTCCAGTAGTTTTCGTTTGCTCATCACCGTGTAATTAAGATTTAGACGCGCAAACTCATATTGTCGGGGTCTATAGTCCCCATTATCCTTCAGTTGGTCTATAAACCAATCGTATAATGGACGATGCACGTCAAACTCTAAGGTACATATTGAGTGTGTAATACCTTCAAAATAATCGACCTGTCCATGAGCAAAGTCATACATCGGATACACCTTCCACTCGCTGCCTGTACGATGATGGGGTTTCTGCAACACTCTGTATATCACAGGATCGCGAAAGAGCATGTTTGGTGATGCCATATCAATCTTTGCTCGGAGCACCATCTGACCTTCTTCTACTTCACCTTTATTCATTGCATAGAACAAATCCAGACTTTCAGAAATGGGCCTGTTCCTAAATGGGCTATCCTTCCCCACTGTAGTCGGGGTTCCTTTTTGCTCTGATATTTCAGCAGAATCTTGTTCATCAACATAAGCAAGACCTTCATTAATCAGCTTTACAGCAAAGTCAAAAAGTCCCTTGAAGTTATCCGAGGCGTACTTTATTTCGCCATCCCATTGGTATCCCAGCCATGTCACATCATTGATTATTGCCTGTACGTATGCTTCTTCTTCTTTTGCAGGATTAGTGTCATCGAAACGTAGATTACATTTACCTTTGTATTTATCAGCAACTCCGAAGCTGACCCAAATGGCTTGGGCATGTCCAATATGTAAAAAGCCGTTGGGTTCTGGAGGAAACCGAGTGTGCACTCGTCCATCATTCTTTCCGTTCAGAACATCTTTCTCTACAATCTGATGAATAAAGTTTCTCTTTTCACTAGTCTCCTTATTGTTTGCATCTGCTGTCATAATCTGAAAATTTTAGAACACAAAGCTAGAAATTTTAAATGAAATCAGAATAAAGTTATACCTTTGTTCTTTATTAAAAATAGAATTTAATGATTTTAAACTTGGTATTTTTGATTGCAGGGCTTGCAATTTTGCTTTATGGAGCCAACATTCTAATTGATTCGGCTTCTGCCTTAGCACGCAAGTTCAATGTTCCAAACATAGTAATTGGTCTCACAATAATTGCGTTTGGCACCTCTGCCCCTGAGTTAGCAGTTAACATTATGTCTGCTGTTAATGGCAACACCGAACTTGTTTTTGGTAACGTCATCGGGAGCAATATTTTTAATATACTAGGGATACTGGGAGTAACAGGTATTTTCAGCGCATTGCTGGTAAACAAAAACACGACATGGATTGAAATTCCGCTGGTGCTTTTGGCAGCCGTAACACTGTTCATAGCTGGCTCAGACACAATTATTGACGGAAGCGCGGAATCTGTAATATCTAATTCTGAAGGATGGCTTTTAATATCTTTCTTTTTAATCTTTATGGGCTACAATATCTCGCTAGTCATAAAAAATAAGAAAGAAGGCAAGACCGAAGAGGACAGCGACATTCCGACAAAGTCATACAAAACACCAATCGCCATAATGTTAATCACAGTAGGACTTGCAATGCTAATTGGCGGAGGAAAGCTGATTGTCAAGGGAGCAAGTGAAATAGCTTCGTTAATGGGCATGTCTGAAAGAGTTATTGGTCTTACCATCGTATCAATAGGGACTTCCCTACCCGAGTTAGTTACTTCGATAATGGCAGTAAGAAAGGGCAATGTTGACATTGCTATCGGCAACACCGTAGGTTCGAATATTTTTAACTCATTCTTAGTTCTTGGTATATCTGCAACCATTACTCCTGTTGCTGTAGGCAGTGCCGCCACAGTAGACCTATTGGTAAATCTACTAGCCTCCCTACTTCTATTTATCTTCATATTTACAGGCAAAGGCAGAAAACTAGAGCGCTGGGAAAGCATATTATTTATACTAATACTAGTATCTTATATGACTTGGCTTGTTATTAGCCAATAAAGTTATCCGTTCTTAGTATATTTGTGCATACAATCCTTACAGGGTTGAGCTTATGAGCAAAGACACAAAAATATCAATTCGATTTTTCAACGATCAAGAAGTCCGTGCTGTTTGGGACGGAGATGAGAATAAGTGGTGGTTTTCAGTTTGCAACAGCACATTTCTTAGGTAACACTCTAAAACAGATTGAAGAAATGCCCGAAGACACCTTTGACGAAATTGTAAATAAATACGCTGAAATGAACATTGCCCACCCATTTATGGAAGGCAACGGACGAAGTACACGAATTTGGCTGGATTTAATTTTCAAAAAGCGACTAAGGCTCTGTGTCGATTGGAGTCAGATTAGTAAAGAGGGATAGCAAATACACCTAAATCACAAGGACGAAAGGTCTACAACTCCACCGGCAAGCCTTTGTAGAAATCCAATATTTTTAGTCTGAATATATACTGATATTTAGCTTGTGCTACCCTAGACTCTGCTTGTTGCACTTGATTTTTGCTGGAATTATACTCTACAGCAGTAACAAGCTGTAGATTAAAGCGTTCCTGCATAAAACCAAAATTCTTCTCAAATGCCTCTAGTGCTTGCTCATTAGCATTGTAGGTGTCGTAGGCAGCTTTAGCATCGGTTCTTGCTCTGTCTATCGTGTTTCGTAGCAAGAGTTTCTGGTTTTCCAAGTCAAGCTCTTTATTTCTCACATTTATTTCAGCCTGCTTCATCTGGGTTCTATTAGAAAACTGGCTAAAAATCGGGATATTAAGCTGTACACCAAAGCCATATCGCTGATTGCTTTTTAGTTGGTCGCCAAA
>JBKECW010000067.1:0-6291 GCA_047975005.1 Bacteroidales bacterium
ACTAAGATCTTATTACAATGAGACAATTCACAAATTTGTACAAGCAGCAGAAAACACTCCGTTTCGAGCTAAAGCCTATGGGCAAAACCTTACAGAACATTAAAAAGCACGGTCTGATAGAGCAAGACGAAAAACGGGCAGACGACTATAAGCGTGTTAAAGAAATAATAGACGACTACCATCGTGCGTTTATCGAACGCTCTTTGGCAACTTTTGGATTTTCTGTCGAAAGTCTGCAAAAATTTGAAGAGGCGTATCTGAGCAGTGAAGAAACGGACAAATTGCAAGCAGATCTCCGAAAAGAGCTTGTAAGCTGTCTCACTAAAGCGGACGACTATAGCACGTTGTATAAGAAAGAGTTGATTAAAGATGATTTGTCGTTGTGGATGAAAAAGCAAGTAGGACAATATACGGATGAGGATTTTGAGAAAGTAAAATCGTTTGAGAAATTCACCACCTATTTCACTGGATTTAATGATAATAGGAAGAATATATACAGTGAGGACGGTAAAAGTACAGCAATATCATATCGTATAGTCCATGAAAACCTGCCAAAGTTCATTGACAATGTGCAAGTGTTCGGTAAAATACAATCAAACTATCCTGAGCTGCACACTCGATTGAAAGAAGCATATACTGGCAATGGTCTGTCGGCACTATATGATGGCATGTCATTATGCGAATTGTTTGATGTCGGCAGTTTTAACAAAGCGATCAACCAATCAGGCATTGATTCATACAATACAGTAATAGGAGGAGTATCGCACAACGAAAATGAGGAAAGAACACAAGGGCTTAATGAGATAATCAACCTCTACAACCAACAATTGGCAAGAGGTGCAAGAAAAGTTCCAAGGTTTGCAATACTATACAAGCAGATATTGAGCGACAAGAACACCTTATCCTTCCGATTTGACGAAATAAAAGATGACAATCAGCTGCTGGAATTGCTGAAGCAGTTTAATGATAAAATGCAAGGACTGCCCGAACAATTAGAGAAGGCATGTAAAATGTTGAATATTTGTGATGCCGAGCATATTTATATTGATACAGCAGCAATATCCAACATTTCGCATTCTTATTTTGGAAATCATGCAATAATACGTCAGGCTCTAATTGTTTCAATTCCAGACATCAGCAAAAAGAATGAGAAAGCCAGAGAAACGGCAGTTAACAAAGTGATGAAAGGTGTGGTTTCTATTGCAGAACTGGAACGAATAGTGAACACATATGTTGAACATGAAGAGGAGTTGGCAAAAGGCATTAAATTAAATCTATCGGATTATTTTATCAATGCAAAATATAATTCCAACAAGCTCTACGAACAAATAAAGGAAACCTCCAATTCTTTAAGCTCCTTGCTTAACAATAAGACTGAACAAATCACCAAGGACGATAAGACCAGACTACAGAATTGGCTAGACGCTTATATGGATATGCTTCACTTCTTAAA
Organism: Bacteroidales bacterium; assembly: GCA_047975005.1. Taxonomy (GTDB): domain Bacteria; phylum Bacteroidota; class Bacteroidia; order Bacteroidales; family Prolixibacteraceae; genus JBKEAJ01. The sequence continues at coordinate 1,454 of JBKECW010000067.1, forward strand.
ACCACTAACGTTTAGTTCAGACAACTATTTAGAAAAAGATTCTGCATTCTATGATTTTTTTGAACCTCTATACGAACAATTACAAGAAATAGTAGGGGTGTATAACAAAACCAGAAATCACTTAACTAAGAAGCCATATAGAACCGAGAAGATCAAGTTGAATTTTGAGAATGCAACCTTAGCTAATGGATGGGATAGGAATAAGGAAACAGACAACACCGCATTAATTCTTATTAAAGATAGCAATTATTATCTTGCTATAATGAATAAAAAGCACAATAAACTCTTCCAAGAATCTTTTGAGACTGACAGCGAATCATTGTATCAGAAGATGATATACAAGTTATTGCCAGGACCTAATAAGATGCTCCCTAAAGTATTTATGTCAAAAAAAGGTATAGAAGAATTCAAACCTTCATCTGACATTCTAGACAAATACCAAAAAGGCACTCACAAAAAGGGAGCAAACTTTAGTCTTAAAGATTGCCACTGTCTGATTGATTTTTTCAAAGATTCGATTTCCAAGCATCGAGACTGGAATAGCTTTGGCTTTAAATTTTCGCCAACAAACACCTATAGTGAGTTGAGCGATTTTTACAAGGAAGTCGAAACACAAGGATATTATCTTGACTTCACAAATGTTCCCGCGCATTTGGTTGACAAATGGGTTGAAGACGGCAAATTGTACCTTTTCCAAATTTGGAACAAGGATTTCTCTACACACAGCAAAGGCAAGAAGAATCTGCATACTATGTATTGGGAAGCATTGTTCAGCAAAGAGAATCTGTCAGATGTTGTCTATAAGCTAAACGGGGCAGCCGAGATATTTTGGAGGGAAGCATCATTGAAGCCCGACGTAATTCACCCAAAGGGAGAAAGCATCAAAAATAAAAACCCTCAAACTCATAAGAAAGAGAGCAAATTTAATTACGACTTGGTAAAAAACAAACGATATACGGAAGATAAATTTCAGTTTCATGTGCCTATCACAATGAATTTCAAGAGTGGCGAACTTCGCAACAACGATTTTAACAATAAGGTGCATGAATACTTGAGAAGCAATGAAAATGTCAACATAATTGGCATAGACCGAGGTGAAAGACACCTTTTGTATATCAGTGTTGTAAATCCTAAGGGAGAGATTATTCACCAAGAAAGTTTAAACACAATTACAAACGAATATAAATCCAACGGGCAAACAACACAGGTTAAATTTGATTATCACAAGAAACTGGACGAACAAGAAAAGGCAAGGCAGTTAGCACGCAAATCGTGGCAACAAATAAGTACAATCAAAGAGTTGAAGGAAGGGTATCTCTCTCATGTCGTACACAAAATTGCTACTCTCATGATGAAATATAATGCCATTATAGCCCTCGAAGACCTTAATTTCGGATTCAAGCGAGGACGTTTCAAAGTAGAAAAACAAGTTTATCAGAAATTTGAAAAGGCACTTATCGATAAGCTAAACTATCTTGTATTTAAGGACAAGGATATAAATGAAGTCGGTGGACTGCTAAAGGCATTGCAATTGTCGAGCAAGTTTGAAAGTTTCAGCAAGTTGGGAAAACAGTCGGGCTTTATCTTCTACACCCAAGCTGCCTACACAAGTAAGATTGACCCTACAACAGGCTTTGTCAATGCCCTGAACCCTAAATATTCCAACCTTATATCGGCACAACATTTTTTTAAAGAATTCGATAATATAAGATGGAATGATAAAGAGCAGTATTTTGAATTTTCTTTTGACTACAGCAAGCTCACATCAACAAAAAAAAGAGATTTGGGCGTTCGTACAGATTGGACAATTTGCAGCTTTGGGGACGAACGCTACAAATGGGACAGAACATTGAACAATAACAAGGGAGACTATGTAAAATATAATGTAACCTATATGCTGGCAAGCCTATTTATAGAAAAGGAGATTAATTATAAAGACGGCAGTAATATCAAAGATAAGATAGTGGAGCAAGCAGATGCAAAATTCCATAAGGATCTTATTTTTTGTCTTAGTTTATTGCTTCAAATGCGGAATAGTGCCACTATAAACGGCGAAGTACACGATTTCATATTGTCCCCAGTGCAAAATTACTCTGGAGAATTTTACGATTCGAGAAACTATCAGGACAATAATGCCAAACTGCCTAAAGATGCAGATGCCAACGGAGCATACTGCATTGCTCTAAAAGGATTAATGCTTGTTGATAGGATTAGAGAAGGGGAAACCAAGCCTAAACTTGCTATAAGCAACGGCGCATGGTTTGAGTATATTCAGAAAAAAACAGCAAGCAAATAAAATGCAAAGCAAGGGTGCAGCATTGCACTCTTGCTTTCTACCTTATGGAAAACCTCATACCAATTACATACCTGAACGATTTTATTTTCTGCCCATATTCAATATATCTACATCAGATATTTGATAACGGAGATACTGAGACTTTTCAGGCAGCTCCTCAAAGCAAAGGGTTAATATCTCATTATGATATTGACCATCTCACAGAGATGGACTGTAGTAGAAAAATAAGCGGAATATATGTTTATTCTTCAACACTAAAAGTGTATGGAAAGATAGATATTCTTGACACAAATAGTAATATGTTAATAGAGAGGAAGCGGGAAATAAAAACAGTATATCAGGGATATTTGTATCAACTATGGGCACAGTATTTTGCATTGACCGAGATGGGATATAATATAAGCAGTATTGTATTTGAGTCTAAATTAGAAAACAAATTGCTACCACAAGAGTTGCCTACTCAAGAGTCCTTCAGAGAACTCAAACAGCATATATTGAAGATTGCAATGTTCAATCCGAACAAGTTTTCGGTGCAAAACCAAAACAAATGTTCTCACTGTATATATAGCTCACTATGCGATAAAACAATACAAGATCATGTTTACTCGTAAAGATATAGAAAGAAAGAATATCTTTGTGATTAATGGATTGGAGAATCATCATTTCCGTATTAATGGCGGTTTTTTATGGCTTGATAAAGTTGATGGGACTTCAAAAAAGTGCATTGCAAAGTTCCCTGTTCAAAAAGTTCTTTTTCTTTTAGTGATAGGGCACACAACGGTAACAACAGCCGTACTAGATAGGTGCAATAAAGCTAAAGTTCCTGTAGTCGTAATGAAACCCAACTTTCGATGTGTTTTTAACTTTTGCAATATAGCAGATGCTAATTATCTACTGCGCAAAAGACAGCACAGTCAGCCAGCTTTGAGTATCGATTTAGCACAAGGAATAATCAGAAACAAAATGCAGAATCAACTCAAGTTACTCAAAAAAACCAGAAAGAAGGATAGTAAAACAAATGCAGCCACAGTTTTTATCGCAGAAGTAATTCAAAGAATTAAAGAGTACGACACATTAAGTACACTAATGGGAGTAGAGGGCATGGCATCTAGGCTGTTTTTTGATTCTTTGTTTCAGAATTATAGTTGGCAAGCAAGACGACCAAGAATTAAATGCGACCCATTAAATGCTCTACTTGATATTGGCTATACTTTCTTATTTAATTATATCGAAAGTATGTGTCGTCTATTCGGATTCGATTTGTATATCGGCATATATCATCAATTATTCTTCAAACGAAAGTCTTTGGTCTGCGATTTGGTCGAACCCTTTCGCTGTGTTATCGAACATGCAATACGCAAGAATATAAATTTAGGGAAGATCCAGTTTTCGGATTTTGAAGAAGTCAACAAGGCTTTCTACATAAAATACGGGAAGCGCTCGGTGTACACCAATATATTTATGGAGGCTTTAATTAAACACAAAAACGAGATATTTATTTATATTCAGCAGTATTACAGATTCTTCATGAATAGACAAAGTGTTCCTGATTTTCCAGTTTTCATATTAAAATGACAAAACAATGCCAAAGAATAGACTTATTGTATCGTATGACATACAAGATAATAAACTCAGGACAAAGTTTTCCAAATTTCTTCAGAAGCAGGGTGTCCGTATTCAATATTCTGTTTTTGAGATAAGTCATTCGGATAGAAAGCTGCGATTGATTTGCGATCAAATCGAGATGCAATTTAAGCCGAAATTTACGAATGCTGACAGTGTTTTACTTTATAAGGTAGACTTAAAAGATACAATAGCTTATGGTAATGCGTCTTTCTTGGATGATGATTTAATTATAATAGGGTAACTTGGATATGACAACTATATTATTGGTAGGTACAAAAACGTACATGTTTTTTTTGCAAAGCCTTGTTACTATGGCACAACAAATAATAGTATGTTACTATTGCAAGAACTTAATAATTAATACCAAATGAATATTTTTGACCAATTAGTAAGATATTGGGGTGGGGTAAATGAGATTTTTATAGATTTCTCAACATTCCTATTGCCACTGAGAAAAATATCCTTATATTTGCGACAGAGTCTAGTAAAGACCAATAATTTCTACTATTGTAGATTTCAAAGCCAATCTTGCCCACTCGGTTCAGGTCTAGTAAAGACCAATAATTTCTACTATTGTAGATGGTGGCATCTAGTCACTCAGACTATTTGGTCTAGTAAAGACCAATAATTTCTACTATTGTAGATACAATGCAGAAACCTTGAATGCGGATAAAGTCTAGTAAAGACCAATAATTTCTACTATTGTAGATAACACAGAGGCATGACGGTAGATTGGGGGTCTAGTAAAGACCAATAATTTCTACTATTGTAGATCAGTTTAGTTTTAAACGTTGTATGTTTGGTCTAGTAAAGACCAATAATTTCTACTATTGTAGATTTATTGAGCTACACATATTAGCTCTGGGTCTAGTAAAGACCAATAATTTCTACTATTGTAGATTTAGGGCGATTAAGA
>JBKECW010000068.1:0-4493 GCA_047975005.1 Bacteroidales bacterium
AAACAGTCTATACCATAAATATGAAAAAACCACATATCACATTATTATTTCTTTTGGCATTTTCACTGCTGTCGTGCAAACCTTCGATTCAGGAAGAAGCCAAGCAGCCTAACATCCTGTTCCTATTGGCAGACGATATGGGCTATGGAGAACTCGGAGTTTATGGGCAGGAGCAAATAAAAACTCCGATATTGGATAGTTTAGCAGGGCAGGGAATGCGCTTTACTGATTTCTATGCCGGCACGTCGGTATGTTCGCCGTCGAGGGCTGTACTAATGACGGGCAAGGATGCCGGACACAGCAGCATTCGTGGTAATAGTGGCATATACGACAACGATGTTTGGAAGCGAGTTCCCTTAAAAAAGAATGAGACGACACTCGGCGAGATGATGAGACAAGGCGGCTATCAGACTGCCTTTATCGGGAAGTGGCATTTGGACGACCCTAACGACCTGTCGACATGGGCAATGAGCAGAGGCTTTGACTATGCCATTCAGGAGCAATGGACATCACGCTTTGGCGGGGAAGAATACGATGAGCTGGTGCATTGGATTAATATTGACCAAGACTCCGTCCGTTATGACCAAGAGAAATACGATTGTATTGACGAGTTTCGCACAAATTTTGCCATCGACTATTTAGATAAAAAAGACAGCGAGAAGCCCTTTTTCTTAATCATGTCTTACCGCATTCCTCACGCCCACGAGCGATATACCCGCAACAAGGAGCTATATGCCGACAAAGGCTGGTCGGAAACCGAACGTCGTCATGCAGCACGCATCACGATGCTAGACAGGCAAATTGGGAAGCTTCTGACAAAGCTAAAAGACAAAGGAGAGCTTGACAACACCATAATATTCTTCACTAGCGACAACGGCGGACATCGAGAGCGCGGACACGACCAATTGTTTTTCAACAGCTGTGGTGGCTTGCGAGGCTTCAAACGCTCTATGTACGAAGGTGGAATACGTGTTCCGATGATTGCTTGTTGGAAAGACAAAATTAAAGCAGGTAGTGAGTCGAACTACATAGGTTCTTTTCAGGATTTCATGCCTACTTTTGCGGAGCTTGCAGGAATAGAATCACCACTCGAAACCACTGGCATTTCCTTTCTACCTGCGCTACAAGGCAAGGAGCAAGCAAAACACGACTATTTGTATTGGGAGTTACAAATTGACGGCTGGGGAACAAAGCTCCCCGACGGCGGTTTCAGACAGGCAGTGCGCATGGGCAAGTGGAAAGGAGTCAGATACGGCATACAATCGCCCATCGAGCTATATAACTTAGAAGATGATTTATACGAAACGAACAATATTGCCGACCAACATCCGGAATTGATTGAAAGAATATCAAGACTGTTTAAAGATGGCAGAGTCGATACAGAAGGTTTCCCTTATGGGGGAAAGGTTCAGGATTACGTAGCTGCAAGAAAATATAAAACACCATAGATAATTAATTATGCATAAAAACACAGCACTTAGACTAGCTACCACATTAGTACTCGTAACATTTGGGGGACTCAACTTGTTTGCCCAATCCATCATTGACATATCGGGACAATGGCAATTTCAGCTTGACCCCGACAAAAAAGGACATGACGAGGAATGGTTTAAACAAGCCACCTTCGACGACTATGTACAACTACCCGGCACAACAGACACTAACAAAAAGGGCTACAAAACCCTTCCATGGCCTGATGATTCTATAACTCGCAAGTTTGAATTCCCAAAAGATTTCGAGAATCCAAAATGGATTTATGAGTTAAACACCGCTCCCTCACGGAAGTACAAATATATTGGAGCTGCATGGTATCAGAAAAACATCGAAATACCTACATCGTGGGATGGCAAGCGTATGGAGCTATTTTTAGAACGCAGTCTGTTTAAAATGGAAGTGTGGATTGACGGCAACAAGGTAGGCGAAGACGTAGCCTTGTACACACCACGCCGTTTTGACCTTACACCTTTTATAAAAGCGGGACAGACACACCGGCTAACTCTATGTATCGACAATACTAACCTGATTGGCGGAGCAGCACACGGATATACCTATCATACACAAACCAACTGGAACGGAGTTATTGGAGAGATGGAAATACGTCGCCACGACCCTGCTTATATCAAAGCCACAAAAATATATACAGACATTTACGATAAAAATGTACGAGTAGAAACTACAATTGACAATAATATACAAGAGCCTGTCAAAGCCGACTTTGAGCTGACAATTGAGGACAAGAACGGAAATGTACTTGCAAAACAAAATTACAAGCGCAGCCTGAACAAGGGCAGCAAGAACCAAGAGTTTTATTTGACTGTTGATAAACCTATTACATTATGGGATGAATTTACTCCCGAACTTTACACTGCACGCTTAAGGATGGAAGGCGACAAGTCAGAATTTTCAGATGAACACCAAGAGCGGTTTGGTTTTAGAAAAATATCCACTAGTGGTACAAGCATATTGGTAAACAAGCGCTCTGTCTTTATGCGTGGCGTTCTTGACTGTGCCATCTACCCAAAAACAGGATATATGCCTATGGACAGAGCATCGTGGGAGAAAGTATTAGGAACAATCAAAGACTATGGAATGAACCACATGCGCTATCACTCGGTTTGTCCACCAAAAGTAGCTTTTGACGTTGCTGATGAAATGGGTATATACATACAGGCAGAGTTAATATGGGGTCCTGAACCCATGCCCAACAACTATGCTCTGGGTTATCTTTACAATGATGGATTTAGGATTTTGGACGAATACGGCAATCATGCATCTTTTGTTTTGATGGCATTAAGCAATGAAATTTCTTATGCCAACACCATTTACAAGAATAGAGTTATCGAAGCACTTCGCAATCACGATCCACGCAGATTGTATTCCACACAAGTGGGTCATGTTGACAAGAAGCATACTGCGAGCGACATCCGCTACAACAAGACATGGGAGAACGGCGCATCATGCAACATCCCCCGCGAGAAACTCATTTTGAGTAATGATTTCGATTTTTCGGAGGGCAAAGGCGAAAACGAGCCACCATTAATTATTCACGAAAATGGGCAATGGGTGATGCATCCGGGTTTTGATTTCATGAAAAAATATGACGGAGTTAAGCAGCCCGACAATTTCTACCCTATGTACGAGCGATTGAAAGAAAACGGGCTGGAAAGTCAGGATAAAGAAATGGCTATAGCGTCGGGTAAGCATGGGGTTTGGCACATAAAGCAGCTCTTCGAATCGTTGTACCGCACTAAAGACGTAGCAGGATTTCAGTATCTTGGATTGCAGGATTTTCCGGGGCAGTCGGAAGCTATGGTTGGCATTCTCGACCCATTTTGGGACAGCAAGGGCTATATCAGTCCGGGGGATTTTAGGAAATTTTGTACCGACGTTGTGCCTACTGCACGTTTCAAGAAATGGGTTTATACCACCAACGAAACTTTTGAGGCTAAAGCCTCTGTTTGGAATTACAGTGCAGGAGAGTTGGCAGATAAGAAAATCACTTGGAAAATAACATCTGAGACAGGTAAATTAATGCAAAAAGGCACATTTTCGGCGACTACCATAAAACACGGATGCAGTACTACTGTCGGTAGTATTGAGATGGCTCTAAACAAGTTCACTCATCCCGGGCAGTATATGCTGGAGATTTCTATTGACGACACAAACTATAAGAACGATTGGGATTTTTATGTATATCCGTCAAAACCGGCATATCAAGAGCAAGTAGAAGACGTTTACATCACTCAACAACTGGATGCCAATGCTTATAAAATTCTAAATGACGGTGGCAAGGTATTTCTGAAATGGAGAAAAGACGATTTCGGCAAGAACGTCATAAAAACCTCATTCACTCCACATTATTGGTCATTTAATCGAGGAGCATTGGGACGTAATTATCCCGGTACAGCCGGCATGCTTTGCAATCCTGAGCATCCGCTGTTTAAGCACTTCCCCACCCAATCGTATGCTGACAGTCGATGGATGCACCTGATTCATTTTGCAAATGCCTTTATACTCAACGAACATCAAGAGATAGAGCCAATAGTCCAAATTATAGACGATTACCACAGAAACAACAATATGGCAGCTGTTTTTGAAGTAAGAGTAGGCGAAGGGAAATTGCTGGCGTGTGCTTTAGACTTGGAGACAGACTTAGAGAACCGTCCCGAGGTTCCACAGTTTGAGGAAAGTGTATTGACATATATGCAGAGTAGCAACTTTCAGCCCAAGCAGGAGCTTAGTCCCGAGGAGCTTGCAGAATTTCTACCTGACCCAAGTACTATAATGCGAGTTGTAGAGGGCAGTAGTCGCTGGCCACTACACGACTATCGTGATATGCTGGATGGCGATCCCAACACTTTTTGGAGTAGCGAATGGAACGGCGAGTGGCGAGCAAGTGCATCGCACCATGTAATCATCGACTTGGGTAGTACTAAAGAGGTGTCAGGCTGTACATACACACCTCGTCAAGACTCTGAAAATGGACGTATCGG
>JBKECW010000069.1:0-70395 GCA_047975005.1 Bacteroidales bacterium
ATGCTGCTTGTAGTGCCACCAACTTTAGCGTAGATGTCCCGGCTTGCTCAAAGGTGTATTCCAAGATTTTACTTGTGGAAATACTCTCACTATCCAAAAACCACTCGTAGGAAACACCGTCGTCCGACACGCTTTCGGGAGTGAGTGTAAACGCCTCTCCTACAAGAGCTTTAAATCCGCCGTCAGGCTCGCTTAGTTTCACATCAGCTTGTTGCAAAATATAATTATCGTCATCATTACTACATGAGGTAAATACACTAGTCATGCAAATACACGCCACAAAAAGAAGCAGCATAGGTCTAAAATTCATTGTCATTGTCATTGTTTTTATTTTCATTATTAATATTTCATTCAACTTATCGTCATTGCGAGCCTTAGCGTGGCAATCTGTTTCATCATCTAAAAATCTGAATAATGGACAGACACTATTTATAAATAAAGGCAATGCGAGACGGAATGTCCCCCGTCTTGTGTTTAAACTTAACTATCTCATTCTTTTGGTCATAACACCACAGCCAGCCCGGCGACACATAATCGACAGCATCTGTTATGTATATATACTTCGAGATGGGGTCAACCGCCACACCATAAGGTTTTACGATGTTGTCGGATATTTCATCGGGAATAAAACTTCCTTCCAAAACCTTGCGAGTCTTGGTGTTAATCATGTTGTAAGTGATATTCCACTCATAAGTAGTGTAGCTGAATTCCGAACCTACAGCATAAGCCGTATCGCCGTCAATACATAGCACTGCACAGGCTATACCAAAGCTATCGACCACTACATCTTTCTTAGTATCAACCAAATACAGATTGGACGAAATATTGAAATAGTCTCCACGTGAACTCACATAAAGATTGCCATCGGAGTCTGCCGAAAGCTGATGCAGATTGATGGCGACATCAATATCTTTTGTCTTGGTAAAGGTGTTCAGGTCTACAACAGAAACAGTGCGCTCGTAGTTTGGCGGACTGTAGCCACCCGAATTGGCAACGTAGAGCTTATCGTCAACAATCGCCATTTGTTCCGGCTGCCTGCCTACTCTCACCGTGTTCACAATTTCGTAAGTTGCTGTATCTATCTTTGCTACCACGCCGTTGGGTGTAGTATTGCCGCCTGCCTCTATTCCAATACTACCATCGTAAGCACTAACATAGGCAAAGCCTTTGTCAAAAACTACATAACGGCAATTTTTGATGTCAATGACAGTTTTACGCTTGGCACTTGCCACATCAAGCACCTCTACCTTATTCGAAGCATTTACAACCACCCACAGCTGCGAACCATATATCGCAAGGTCGTTGCCAACATCGCCAAGCCCGAGCGTGGCATCGGGATTTGCTTCTCCGTAAACATTTCGACTATACACGCCTGTGGCATAATCATAAATATCTAAGGACGATTTATTGGAACTCATATTTGCCTCGTTGAGCAAATAGAAACCCGTAATAGTGGCGACTTCCTGCGAGGGAAGCTCATCCTTTTCCGACGAAATGATAGGGTCGTCAGTTCGGCAAGCCATAAGGGCTAGCATAGTAACAATCACTAAATAAAATCTGTTCTTCATGTGTTTATATTTTTGCAATAAGCTGTAAGCTATAAGCTTTATACTTTTGCTGTTTTTAATCATTTATAATTCACCATTTACAATTAAAAAAGGCTCATTTAATCTGTTTGTCTTTTGTCTAATATCTATTGTCCAATACCTGAGACAGAACATGCTATATCTCTACATCCATTTATATCTGTATTGCAAGCGTCAATCTGACATTCGTTCCCGGCATGGGGAAATTGAGTACCACATCGTAGCTCTGATTAAATATATTATTCACTTCCAATCCCACACGATAATTCATCTTATTATGCTCATGTGTCCACATCAAACCCAAATCGCTTGTGTACCAAGGCTGTACGTAGTTCATTGCCGTATTTGCTTTTTGGCTATACCTTTCTCCTGTGTAGATAAAACTGTAATTCAAATTCCAATCTTTCCACAGCGCCGAAGCCAACAAACTGCCACTATGAACAGGACTATACGGAATATAATCGCCATAGGTAGTGCCATCAGGAGTTATATCTACAGCTTGCTGAAAAGTATAACTGCCGCCAAGGTTTAGTTTAACATCAAATGGAAGTGTAAATCCCATATCTATATTAGTCTCAAAGCCTTTCACCTCGACCTCGCCCAAGTTCATCATAATCCAGCGAAATAGATTTGCCCCCGGCATCGCTACTATCTTGTCCTTCACCCTGTTATAGTAGCCATCGGCTTGTATCGACAGAGAGTTGAAGAACAATCCCTCAGACTCATGTATCCATGTTGCTCCCACATCTACTTGCCGTGTCAGCTCAGGACGCAGACTTGTGTTGCCAACAAAGGTATAATACAAATCATTGAAAGTCGGCATGCGAAAAGACTCCTTATAAAAAGCCCTCAGTCGCAGTCCTTTCGCCGATGCAAAAGGCTGATACGACACCGAAAGCACAGGGTTGAAAACCGATTGGTCGTCGCCATCGGCATAATACTTCACATCCTCGTTGACATAAGCAAACAGTGCATTTGCCTGAACCTCAAGCCTATCCCACTTCATTGCACTATTCAATGCTCCATAGTATGAGTAGCGATTGGGGTAAGGAAAACGATAAAGATTGGCATCCATCGTATTGAAAAAGAAATCCGTAGACAGCGACACATCCCACCAGTCGTAGAGTTTCAGCTGATTTACCATCGACATATAAAGCTCATCCTGATAGTATTTGTTATCCAGCGCATCGCCCGAATCCATAATATATTCAGAGTCTACATAGCGAGTGTAATCACGGGCGTATTTCAGATTTATCATCATGTCGTGATTTTTAAACAGCGACTTGTGCAACATTCCCTGAAAAAAGAAGTTTCTGTCCCACTGCCTTTGTGTTCTGCCATATATATTTGCCACCACAGCACCAGGCAGCCCACGCTCCGAGTCGTAAATATAAGCCTTATAAGTAGCTCTGCCACCACTCTTAAACACTTGATGAAGAGTCAATTCCGCTCGCAGTGCATTTATATCGCCATTCTGACGTACGGCAGTCGTGTCATAGCCACCGTCTTTGCGATATCTGTACTTGTATTTACCGTCGGCATACACATACTCGGCACTAGCCGATAGCGACAAGCTGCCACTCAGCTTCTGCTCATACAGAAGTGCAGGATTTATAAGCCCGAAAGAACCCGTTTTGAACGACACCTTCCCGTGTGCCTTCTCGTCTCCAACAAACTTGGGAGTTTTGCTATGCATAAACAAGGTGTTGGATGCAAAAAATCCCTTTGCAGGTTGGAATATATTGGACTTCTGACCATTGTAAAGCTCTATTGCCTCAATATTATCAAGAGAAAATTTCCCTAAATCGACAGTGCCGTTTTGGGCATTACCAACTGCCACACCATCGTAGAAAACTGTGGTATGCGCACTCCCCAAACTGCGAACATTAACGGTCTTCAAACCACCCACACCGCCATAGTCCTTGAGCTGAACTCCCGAAAAATAACGAATGGCATCGGCAACCGAAAAGCTATTGAGCTTCTCCAAATCCTTTCCCGACAACTTCTGCATAGGCATGGGCGAATTAAGCTCAAACTTCTGATGCTTCCCCGTAGCTACCACCCCATCGAGCATATGCACCTTCGAGGAGTCTAGCCATTCCGATTCTCCATCAGCTTGTGCCGACGGACACAAACCGAAGAGCAGCAGGACTACTGCAAGTATTCTGAAATATACCTTACTTATCAATATCATTCTTTATTATGCTCAATATATTACTGCGCTCAAACAGCCATTTTAATTGTCATTTGTTAATGCTTAACGAACAACCGATTTTAATAGCCGTCATTGCGAGCCTTAGCGTGGCAATCTGTTCTCCGTTGCGGGAGATTGCTTCGTCGCAAACTCCTCGCAATGACGTTCTTGTATTTCTGAATAAAGGCTGCCCGCGTAAAGCATTTTTTAAACCTTAAACAGTTCAACGATTAAACATTGTATTTTCAATTGTCCATTAAAAGAGTGCCAGGGACTTTGCCATTTTCGCTTCGGAGTTGAAATATTATACTCAAAATATCTTTACAGACCCCGTACGTCTGTCTTCTTCCACGAAAAGACAAAGCCCGACACTGCTTGCTATTTCTTGAAATACGTCATCGTACTAATTGTTTTTGTGAGAGTGGACACTACAATATACGCCACTACCCGATTTTACAAATAGTTCCGGAAAAATGTGAGAAAATCAAATGATTGTATGCAACAAGTACATTTGGTCTCAAGCTCTATTTCCCGAAAGCTCAAAAACTAACTATTGATTGGTAGGTCTCCTGACTTATCCTCCTCTGAGCTGCCTTCCCACATTCGTTAAAATACAGTGGCTTGAGTGTTGCTCAAAAGTTGCATAGGACTTACAGTAGCGGGTCTGTTCAGGATTTTCACCTGATTCCCTCTTAGTCAGATATGCCGAATGACATATCCGAACCAATGCGAGTGCAAAGGTAAGAATATTTTATTTTTTTGCAATTGCTGGCGCAGAAAATATGCTGTATCGTATTTCATTCATAATTAACCATTCACAATTCACTATTATTTTCTGCCCCCAGATTACTCATCCGCTGCAACAACGTGGGATGAGAGTAGTTTATACTTACATATAGGGGATGTGGCGCAAGGTTACTCAAATTATTGGCACTCAGCTTTTTCAATCCCGACACCAGATGTTTTTTATCGACATACGAAGCGGCAAAAGCATCCGCCTCATATTCATTTTTTCTACTGAAATAACTCGACACTATACCTATCAGCATCGAAAGCGGAGTCATCAGCAATGAAAATGCCAGAATCCCCGAATGGAAGGTATGACGAGTGAAATTTAGGGCGTAGCTGATTTCCTCAAAACGCAGACAAACCGTAAGTAAATAAAGAATAGCAAAGGTCTGCAAGATGCCTGTCAGCATAGACTTAACTATATGTTTCTTTTTGTAATGTCCTATCTCGTGTGCCATAACAGCAGTGATTTCCTCGACAGTCAAATCCTTTATCAGCGTGTCATACAGCACTATGCGCTTAGTCTTTCCCAAACCCGTAAAATAGGCATTGGACTTGGTCGAACGCTTTGAGCCGTCGATTACATAGACGTTCTTCAAGCTAAAACCTGTATCGTCAGCCAGCTTCATAAGGGATTCTTTCAACGCACCTTCTTCCAGTGGCGTCTGCTTGTTAAACAGTGGCACTATCAGCGTTGAGTAGAACATTGCAAAAAACAGAGAGAATGCCGACACCACCGCTCCTGCTATTATCCAATAGGTATCAGGGAAAGCGTAGTAGAACATTATCAGCAAATAGCCCAATCCACCGCCAAGCAAGAGAGAAAGCAATATACCTTTCAGCATGTCTAACACAAATATCTTCGGGGTGCTTTTGTTGAATCCAAACTTTTCGTCAATCTTAAAGGTCGATATAATATCGAAGGGCAAGGATATTACCCCACTCACCAAAGAGATTATGGCAAAGAAAATCAAGGATTGCAGTATGCGGTGTTCTGTTATCCCCTCGCTCAGCCCGTCGGCGAAAGCGAAAATGGATGAGAGGATTACTATCACAAGTATCAAAGTGTTGAGCGTATTATCAACAATCCCCAAGCGCAGATTTGCCTTTGAGTAAGCCTGCTGCTTTTGATATTTCTCCTTGTCGTAAACATCGGCAAGCTCAGGAGGGACACCCCTTTTTTCGCTATATCGGGAATTTATTAGCCCCGTCACCATGTCGAAAGCATATTTGCCAACGACTATCACTATTATTATTATTGTTAAACTTTGCACCGTAAAATAATTTGACGGCAAAGTTAACTATATTTGCTCGTAATATCTCCTTCTTCAAAAGCAATAGAAGATGTGCGTGTGTGCCATTTTTTTATGCTTATATTTTCCCTTTATATTTCTCTCCATTATAATTAATGCTTGTCCAAGAGTCTGAGATAGAATTCACAAAGTTTCGCATAACGCAGATATTGGACTGTATAGATGGACTCTAATTAGACTCATAACAAACCTCTAATTGATAATAATCGTAGCTCCAATGCATACGAGCCAACTTCATTAATATGCACTGTGCAGTAAGAATATTTCTCAGACTGTTTCTTGCAACTTGCTACAATAAGGATTAAAATAAAAATTGCTATTACACGTCTGACATTTTTCATAACAACCGATAAATAAAGGCTTTATATATTAGCAAATTAAATCTTTCATACCTTATTTAATCTTGACTACAAGATTTCCAAAGATAATTATCTGCAGAATAAGAAAAATAAAATGGCGTCAATTTACTTTTTATTAGATAATACCCAAAGTAAAGAAGTATATATAAGAAAAAAAAGGATTTTATGCGTACCTTTGTTTTCAAATCGCTTACAGTGCATGATATTTGACAATTCAAACATCATACAACAACACAAAAAAAAATAATACATGAAACGAATTGCTATACAGGGAATTGCGGGCTCTTTTCACGAAGATGCGACACGAAAATATTTTGGAGAGGAAGTGAAAATTGTAGAGTGCCGAACTTTCAAGCAGGTATGCGAAGCCGTAGACAACAACAAAGCTGATTATGCTGTGATGGCTATCGAAAACTCCATAGCAGGAAGTATATTAGGCAACTACGGTCTAATCAGAGAGCATCATCTAAGGGTGCAAGGCGAGATTTACATACATATTAAGATGAACCTAATGGCAGTAAAGGGCGTGACAAAATCAGATATCAAGGAAATTTTCTCGCACCCTGTGGCTATTGCCCAATGCCAAGAGTATCTTGCCACTACCCTTCCCAATGCTGTGGTAACTGAAAAAAGCGACACGGCAGCATCGGCAAAAATTGTGAAAGAAAACAACCTGAAAAACACTGCCGCCATTGGAAATCAACGGTCTGCAGAGATATACGGCCTGAATATTATTGCCAAAGGCATTGAAACGAACAAAAAGAACTACACCAGATTTTGGGTACTTTCAAAAAAGAATATACAAAACAAAGATGCCAACAAAGCGTCTATCTGCCTTGAGGTCGGGCATTATCACGGGGCTTTAGTGAATGTACTAAATATATTTGCAGAGAATAAAATTAACCTCACAAAAATTCAATCGGTACCAATCATAGGAAAACCAAACGAATACTTTTTTCACCTAGACGTAGAATGGCAAAATATTACCGACTATGAAAGAGCAATACACGAAGTGCTAAAAGGAGCTTCGAGTGTGGCAATATTAGGAGAATACAAACACGGGGATGCCGAAATACACAAACAATAAATGACCAATTTTCAGAAAATACCATCAGCAACAATAAGCAAAGCTATAGAAGAGCTTAGGATAAAGTCCTTGGACAACGCATCAATAAGACAAATAGTGGCACTTGCGAATATGCTTGAAACACAAACAGGCATAAAATTTATTCGGATGGAGATGGGAGTTCCCGGTTTGCCAGCCTGTCAAGTTGGCGTAGAAGCAGAGATTGAGGCACTCCGAAATGGTGTCGCCTCAAAATATCCACTTATCAATGGCATCCCACAACTTAAACAGGCATGCTCTGATTTTGTAAAAACGTTTATGGGCATTGATATACTGCCCGATGGCTGCGTTCCTACAACAGGCTCAATGCAGGCAACTTACACAGCACTCCTTGCTGTCAACAATCTAAAGAAAGGTAAGGATACTACCCTATTTTTAGACCCCGGCTTCCCGGTGCAAAAACAACAAATGCAAGTGCTTGGACTCAAATATAAAGCATTTGATATTTACAAGCACAGAGGTAATAAACTGGAGGATAAGTTAAGGTCTTATCTAGAGATAGGAAACATTAGTTCTGTCATATACTCTAACCCCAACAACCCCTCGTGGATGTGTCTCACCGAACAGGAACTTGAAACAATTGGACGACTATCAAAAGAGTTTGAGTTTATCACACTCGAAGACTTGGCATATTTTGGGATGGACACAAGGAAGAACAAAAACACCAGCAGTACCAAACAAGCCACAATTGCTAAATACACAGACAATTACATTTTATTCTTATCTAGTTCTAAGATATTTTCCTACGCCGGACAAAGATGTGGCATGATTATTCTTTCTGACCATCTATATAGGACGGAATCTCAAGAACTAGGAGAACGATTTGGCACATCGACACTTGGAGATGCGATAATTCTGAAAATATTATACGCTCTTTCTTCCGGCGTTTCCCATTCTGCCCAATATGCTCTTGCAGCAATGTTAGAAAAATCGGTATCAGGAGAGTTAGATTTTATTAGAGATACCATCGAATACTCAGAAAAAGCAAAAAAAGCAAAAGCTGTATTTGAAAGACATGGCTTCGGCTTGGTATACACCGACGACTTAGGAAGAGAAATAGGTGATGGTTTTTATTTTACATTAAACAAAGAAGGAGTTGACAACAACACACTAATGATGCAACTGCTTCAATATGGAATCAGCGCAATATCATTAAAAGAAACCGGGAGTGAATTTTCCGGCATAAGAGCCTGTGTTTCCAACATCACAAAAAAGCAAATTGAAGAGCTGGACGAACGATTGTCATTATTCAAATAACAATAGCCTATACTATTATCAACTGAATAAGCTATATTTGCGTGCTGATTTAAAATACAAGCTATGTCCGCAGAGAAACGAATAATAGAGTTGCGCAAAGAATTGCACAAGCACAACCACCTATACTATATTGAAGCAAGTCCTATAATATCTGATTTTGAGTTTGACACACTACTCAAAGAATTGGAGCAGCTTGAAAAAGAAAACCCACAGTTCGAGGATATAAACTCTCCTACCAAAAGAGTCGGAAGTGATACAAACAGCGAATTTGAGCAGGGCGAACACTCCGCACCGATGCTCTCGCTATCAAACACTTACAACACAAACGAACTTAGGGAATTCGATGCAAAGGTTGCAAAACTTCTTGACGAGGATAGATACTCCTACGTCTGCGAATTAAAATTCGACGGTTCATCCATAAGCCTCACTTACGAAGATGGAAAATTATCGAGAGCAACAACACGAGGAGATGGTTCAAAAGGAGACATTGTCACCCACAATGTAAGAACGATTCATTCGATTCCACTTAGTCTCATTGCCCCTTACCCTTCGGTGTTTGAGGCACGAGGTGAAATCCTAATGCCTATCAGTGTATTTGACAAGCTAAATAAAAATCGCACAGAACAAGGAGAGCAAGCATTTGCAAATCCTCGCAATGCTGCGGCAGGAACATTAAAACTACAGAAGTCTTCAATAGTTGCACAACGCAAGCTCGATGCTTTTATATACGGGACTGTCGGCAGTCAACACCCATCAGGCAGTCATTATGAGAAGCTACAAGAAGCCTCTAGAATGGGCTTCAAAGTATCTGAGCACACCCAAAGATGTGATAATATTGAGGATGTGATAAGATACATTGATAAAGCTGACAAGCTCAGACACACCCTAGATTATGCCACTGACGGAGTTGTAATAAAAGTAGACTTAACAGCCCAACAAGACATACTAGGCTTCACCTCAAAATCGCCACGCTGGGCAGTCGCCTATAAATTCAAAGCCGAGCAAGCGCTCACGACATTGAACTCGGTCGATTTTCAAGTAGGCAGAACAGGCAATATCACGCCTGTTGCAAATCTGGAAGCTATACAACTGGCAGGAACAGTAGTCAGGAGAGCCTCACTACATAACGAAGATATTATAAATGAGCTAGATCTATATTACGGAGATTCGGTATTTATTGAAAAAGGAGGTGAAATTATCCCCAAGGTAGTGAGCGTGGAGAAATCCAAACGCCCTCCCAACGCACAAAAAGTTGTTTTTATCAGCAACTGCCCGGTCTGCAAGACAGAACTCAAAAAAGACGAAGGAGAAGCCCAGCACTACTGCCCCAATTCCAACCACTGTACACCACAGCTAAAAGGTCGTATTGAGCATTTTATAAGTCGCAAAGCCATGGACATTCAGGGAATAGGCAACGAGCTTGTAAATCAACTATTTGAAGCAGGTCTTATACGCAATAGTCTGGATTTGTATTCTCTAAAAAAGAATGATGTGCTAAAATTAGAGCGTTTAGCAGAAAAATCCAGCGACAATCTCATAAAAGGCATATCCGAATCAAGAAAGATAAACTTCGAGAGATTGCTGTACGCACTAGGTATAAGACACGTAGGCGAAACTACTGCCAAAGATATAGCCCGACACTTCATGAGTTTCGCAGCCATAAGTAAGGCATCAAAAGAAGAGCTCCTAGAAGTCAATGGAGTTGGCGATAAAGTTGCACGAAGTGTTATTTCTTTCTTCTCAGACAAAGACAATCTTGATATTGTAGAAAGAGTAAAAAGCATTGGACTCACAACGGAAATTGTAAGTCAATTACCAAGCACAAACAAACTAAGCGGCAAAACAATAGTTATTTCAGGGACATTTGAGAACCACAGCAGGGAAGAAATAAAACAGCTTATCGAAGCAAATGGAGGTAAAAATGGAAGCAGTATTTCAAAAAACACAGACTATCTGCTTGCCGGCACCGGAATAGGTCCCTCAAAAATATCTAAAGCCAAGGAACTTAACACTACAATTATTAAAGAATCAGAATTTGAATTAATGATTAAGTAAAAATTCATATCTTTACAACACTAAAAGCAAAGCATGAGCATCAGAAACACAATATCTAAACACCTGCAAAACAAGCAGTTGAAAAAACACCAAAGGATTGTTGAATATAAAGATTTCTCAAAAATTAAAAGTTTTGGTATAATTGTCAGTCCGGAATACACCAAACAGCACCTATACCTGAAAGAAAAACTAAAAGCCAGCGCAATAAAAGACATCACAGACATTACAATAAATCCCAAACTAAAGATTGAGAACTTGCAATCTATTGAGGACAGAACCTACAACAAAGCATGTTTTAACTATTGGCGTCTTCCAAAACACCCCGACGTAAAAGAATTTACACTCAAAAAGTTCGACATACTACTTGACCTGAGTGCAGACAATCCTCTCACCGAGGTAGTACATAGATTATCATTGGCAAAAATAAAAGTAGGAAACAAGAAGAATACTGGTAAAGAATACGACTTTATAATATCGCACGAAAATACAGACAATCACTTTATAGATTTGGTCATCCATTATTTACAAGAAATAAAAAGCTAGTTTAATGAATAATTTTGAGTTCAAAGGAGTTGGAGTTGCTCTTGTAAGTCCATTTAATCAAGACAATAAAATAGATTACAAGGTTTTGGAAAACCTTGTAAAATATCATATCGACAGGGGCACGGACTATATTGTAGCCTTGGGCACAACAGGCGAAGCTCCATGCTTATCGCTAGATGAAAAAAACGAGATAGTAAGGGTAATATGCTCAGTTACAGAGAAGAAAATACCTTTAGTCATAGGTGTCGGTGACAACGAGACACAATACTCAGTAGACAGTTTCGATGGTTACGATTTTTCGAAGATTGATGCGATAATGTCGTGTGTACCATATTACAACAAGCCTACACAACGAGGAATAATAGAGCACTTTAAGGCTATCGATAAACGATCACCCGTCCCCATCCTCCTATACAATGTACCTTCTCGCACGGGGGTAAACATGACCGCACAAACAACCTTAGAGTTGGCACATCATTCCAACAAGATTTGTGCAATAAAGGAGGCTGCCGGAGATGTAGTTCAAATATCAGAAATCATAAAAGACGCTCCAGATAATTTTGCAGTAGTGTCAGGCGATGATGCCCTAACTCTACCCACAATGAGCCTTGGAGGCAAAGGAGTCATTTCGGTTTTAGCAAATATTTATCCATCACTATGTGTAGACATGGTAAGAAAATTCTCGTCAGGGAAAATACACGAAGCTCGCGCCATACACAATCGCACCTTAGACTTGTGCAACCTCCTATTTGCAGAAGGCAATCCTTGCGGGATAAAAGCGGCAATGTCCGAAATAGGATTATTACAAAATATTCTTAGACTTCCACTTGTTCCAGTTGCCAGTACAACACAGGAAGCAATTGCTAAGGAATTAAAGAATTATACCGACTTAAATACACAAATCTAGTAATGAGCACGAGACAAGAGTTGGAAAGCAAGTTAAGTTCTTGCAAAATAGATGTGCCCGCATTTGTAATTAGCGAAGAACTTCTTGAAGAAAATCTAAAAAAAATCAAGTCCGTAGCCGATCTTGCCGGCATAGAAGTAATTCCTGCACTTAAAGCATCTGCCCTATGGCAAACATTTCCGCAGATAAAGAAGTACTTTAATGCATTGGCTGCTAGTTCGCTTTGGGAGTCAAAGCTCTGTTTCGACCAATTTGGAGCCAAAGCACACACCTACGCACCTGCATTCAACAACAGGAGTTTTAATGAAATTTGCAATTACTCAGACCACATAATATTCAACAGTATTGCCCAATTCGATAGGTTTTACAATACGGCCAAGGGAAAAGGAATAAACAATATAGGACTTCGCGTAAATCCGGCATACTCTGATGTTAAAACAGACAAATACAATCCCTGCATAGAAGGCTCAAGGCTTGGTGTTCACCCTGACGATATGCCAGCGACGCTTCCATCAGGAGTAAACGGTTTGCATTTTCACGCATTATGCGAATCCGACTCATACTCATTTGAAAGAGTATTCAACAGTTTTGAAAAGCATTATTCAAAATACCTAAATCAAATAGAATGGCTTAACATCGGAGGAGGACATCTTATAACACACAAAGACTACGACACCGAGCATTTTATATCCCTTATAAAGAAATTTAAAGAAAAATACAGTCTAAAAATATACCTTGAATCCGGAGCTGCGCTAGTATGGCAAGCAGGATGGTTAATTTCACACATAGAAGATATAATCGAAAGCAAAGGAATTAAAATTGCTCTACTAGATGTGTCGTTTGCAGCACACATGCCCGATTGTCTTGAAATGCCTTACCAACCAGAGATAATAGGAGCATGCACAGAGCCTTCAGAAGCAGAGTACACCTACCGCATGGGAGGAAGTTCATGCCTCGCCGGAGACTGGATTGGCAATTGGGGCTTCCCTGCGCCTCTGAACGTTGGAGATAAAGTTATCTTTAAAGACATGATTCACTACACAATAGTAAAGACAAGCTACTTTAATGGGGTTGAGCATCCATCAATACTAAGACTCACCAAAAACAATAGCATACAAGAGATGCGTGAGTTCAGCTATAGCGACTACAAAAACAGAGTTAACTAATTGCTTCACAAACTATTACGACTCAACATATAAATCTGTTGATAAATTTAGAGGAATTATATAGAAAACTATTGTTATATTTGTTATCTATTTAAAGCAAAAAGATAAGAAATGAATTCGAGTTTTTCATCATTTATTAGTGCCATTCTCAGCCATAGCAAAGAGGAAGCAAAAGCACTAGGCAATAAAAACATCCTACCTGAGCACATTCTGGTGGCTCTACTGAAACAAAACAATCACATAATAAACAAATACTTGTCTGACAAGTCTATCGAGAAGAACGATATAATAAGTCATATAGAAGCACACCTCAATACCAAATCAGCTAACACTAAACACCCTAAGGTAACTCTATTGTCCAAAGAGGCTAATAAGATAATAAACGACATGTTGTTGTTGTATAAAACCCACCCTGCACGCAACGAAAATGAGGTTCTTTTATTTCTTGCAATGATGAAGCATCGGAACATTCTTTCAGCAGCACTCAATGATGCCGGATATGACTTTGATACCATTGGTTCAGAGATCATTACAATATCGAGAGACACTTACAAAAATATCAATCTTTATGATATGCCAATAGAAGAAGACCATTGGTACAAACACTTAGACCTTCCAATTGACGGCATATTTGATAATGATGACGATGATGAGAATGGCGATAGCGATGGCGATGATGAAGATGATGAAGATCTGGTAGTCCCTAATACTATAAGAAAGAAGAGTACTAGCAATACACCTGTGCTTGACAACTTCGGTTCGGATTTAACAGAAGCCGCTATGTCCGGAAAATTAGATCCAATTGTTGGCAGAGATAAAGAAATAGAACGTGTCATACAAATACTTTGCAGGCGAAAAAAGAACAACCCTGTCCTAATTGGCGAGCCAGGAGTCGGCAAGTCTGCTATTGCAGAAGGACTTGCAATCAGGATAAAAGATAAAAAAGTTTCCATGCTGTTGCAGAACAAAAGAATCATATCCTTGGATATGGGCTCGGTAGTAGCTGGGACAAAATATAGAGGTCAATTTGAATCTAGGATGAAAGCCATCCTAGAAGAGCTAAAAAAAGTCGACAATATCATCTTATTTATAGACGAGATGCACACCATTGTCGGAGCTGGCGGAGCAGTAGGATCTTTAGACGCAGCCAACATACTAAAACCAGCACTTGCCAGAGGCGAAATACAATGTATTGGAGCAACGACTCTTGACGAATATAGGAAGTTTATTGAAATGGACGGAGCATTAGAGCGTCGCTTTCAGAAAGTTCTGATTACCCCCTCCAGTGTGGAAGAGACGGTACAGATATTGCGTAATATCAAACCTCGTTATGAAGATCATCACAATGTTATTTTTACCGACGAAGCTATTGACGCATGTGTAAATCTGACCACCCGCTACATTACTGACAGATGTTTGCCCGACAAGGCAATTG
The DNA here is from genome assembly GCA_047975005.1 of Bacteroidales bacterium. Classification (GTDB taxonomy): domain Bacteria; phylum Bacteroidota; class Bacteroidia; order Bacteroidales; family Prolixibacteraceae; genus JBKEAJ01. Next base: position 14,731 of record JBKECW010000069.1, read on the forward strand.
ATGCAATGGACGAAGCTGGTGCAAGAGTACATATAAATACAGCAAATACACCTCCTATCTTCAAAAAGCTGGAAGACGAAATTAGTGATGCTGAATCCCAAAAGAAAGAGGCCGTAGACAAACAAGACTATTTGGCAGCTTCAAAATACCGCGATTTGGAAAAGTCCAAGAAGAAAGAACTTGAGCGACGTATTCAAGACTGGAAAAAATCCATGCAAAACAACAGAGAGAAGGTAACAGAGGAGAATGTCGCCGAAGTTATTTCATTAATATCCGGGGTGCCAGTCCATAGAATAGCACAAGCAGAGGGCAAAAAGCTAATGAGCATGGTTCAAGATCTCAGAGGAAGCGTTGTAGGACAAGACGATGCCATTGAAAAGGTATCAAAAGCCATCAAACGTAACCGAGCCGGTCTCAAAGACCCCAATAAGCCTATAGGTAGTTTTATCTTTTTAGGTCCCACCGGTGTTGGAAAAACTCAGCTTGCGAAAGTGTTGGCAACATATCTATTTGACAGTCCCGAGTCGCTTATCAGAATAGACATGAGTGAATACATGGAAAAATTTGCCGTTTCGAGATTAGTCGGAGCTCCTCCTGGATACGTCGGATACGAAGAAGGGGGGCAACTGACAGAACAGGTAAGAAGAAAACCATACAGTATAGTATTGCTCGACGAAATAGAAAAGGCTCATCCCGACGTATTCAATTTGCTTCTGCAAATGCTCGACGAAGGCAGACTAACAGACAGCTTGGGTAGAAATATTGACTTCCGAAATACAATTATTATAATGACCTCCAATGTCGGATCCCGACAACTCAAGGACTTTGGGCAAGGAGTCGGCTTCTCAACGAGGACCAGCGAAGAAGAAAATGACCACTCCAAATACGTAATAAAGAAGGCATTAAAACGTGCATTTGCCCCAGAGTTTCTAAATAGGATTGACGACGTTGTACTATTTAACAGCCTCACTAAAGAGGACATACACTCCATTATCGACATTGAGCTGAAAGAATTATACGCAAGAGTTGAGGAATTGGGACATAAACTAAAAATTACATCTACAGCCAAGGATTACATTGTAGAAAAAGGATATGACCCACAGTTTGGAGCAAGGCCGTTAAAGCGTTCAATTCAAAAATATATAGAGGATGCATTGGCAGAGGAAATAATAAACAATGAGTCAATCGAACATGCAACTATCACAGTCTCATTTGATAAGCGCACAAATAAGATAAAAATCAATGTCGTACAGCAGAAGAAACCCGCTACAAAAGACAAGAAAAAATAATAATTATCACACACACTATTGCAGTTTAAATAAAAAGCTGTATCTTTGCAACGCTTTTGTAAAAAAACAAGAGCATTATAAATGTTGACTCAGTAGCTCAGTTGGTAGAGCACATCACTTTTAATGATGGGGTCCTGGGTTCGAGCCCCAGCTGAGTCACTCTAAAGATTAGAAAAATGAAAAAAGGAATACACCCCGAAAATTACAGACTTGTTGTCTTCAAAGACATGTCGAACGAAGAAGTATTTATCACTAAATCTACTATAAATACAAAAGACACTATTGAGGTTGACGGAGTTGAATATCCGTTGGTGAAATTAGAGATTTCGAATACTTCTCACCCATTTTATACCGGTAAAATGAAGCTGGTAGATACTGCGGGACGAGTAGACAAATTCAAAAATCGTTATAAAGATTTCTACAACAAAAAAAAGTAGTAAATAAGAAAGACTGTTTAAAAACAAGTATATATAAACTCCACATCGAAAGTTGTGGAGTTTTTTTGCGTATTTAAGCAAACACTTTGCATAGAAAGACGTTATAGATATATAAACAAAACTTGAGATTAGTCAAAAGAAAACTATTATATTGCAATACAATGAATAATAAGGCCGCAATATTACTTTTAAGGGATGCTGTTTGCCTCCCTGAGACGATGTTTCCGATAGGTATTGGCAGAGAATCTACTCTAAAAATGCTCCAAGAAGCAAGTATAAAAAATCTATCTATCGTTGCAGCAGCTCAAAAAGATGCTTCTGTACAAGCCCCTCAAGAAGGCGATTTTTATAAGATTGGTACACTTATTAAGGTTATAGACATAAACACTGAGAAGGATGGAGCAACTGCTCTAATCAAAGGAGAGAGACGGGTTAGACTTACAGATATAGTACAGAGTTCTCCGTATTTTATTTACGAGATAGAATCTCACAAATACGAAGCAGTCAAAGACAACAATGAGTTTGACAACAATATCAACGAAATAAGAGATTTGTTGCACGCTATTATCCCAAACAACAAGGTTACCAACCTTGCAGCGACTCCAGCAATAATAAATATTGCCATCGGCGCACTAAAGATATCAACGGTCGACAAACAAAGTCTATTTGAACTGCCTACCTTAGAAGAATGTGCCCAAAAAGTAAGAATATTACTGGAAGAACAAGTCCTGCAGAAAGGATTACAAAAAGAAATCGAGGGCAAGGTAAGAAGTCAGATTGACGAAGAACAACGAAAGTTTTTACTACACAAACAATTAAAATCTATACAAGACGAACTTGGCGAGAACAACGGAACAGAAATCAACTCTTTGGTAGATAAAAGTAAAGACAAGAATTGGGACACGTATGTAAAAAACCACTTTGACAAAGAGATCTCAAAGGTAAAGCGAATGAACCCTTCTACCCCTGAGTACTCTGTACAGATCAATTATCTTCAAACATTGGTAGATTTGCCATGGAATTCGATAACGACCGATGTATTGAACATGCAACTTGCAGAAGAAGAGTTAGACAAGAAGCATTATGGACTACAAAAGGTAAAAGAGCGTATTCTTGAGTACCTATCTGTGTTAAAACTAAAAAACGACCTAAAATCGCCTATACTCTGCTTATACGGTCCACCAGGAGTTGGAAAAACATCACTTGGACGAAGTATTGCCAATGCAATAGGTCGTAAATATGTAAGAATGAGTCTAGGCGGAGTTGACGATGAGTCAGAGATAAGGGGACATAGAAAAACTTATATAGGGGCAATGCCGGGACGAGTAATTCAAAATATAAAAAAAGCAAACAGCTCAAATCCTGTATTTGTACTAGATGAGATTGATAAACTGACAAGACATCCACACGGAGATCCATCATCAGCTTTACTAGAGGTTTTAGACCCAGAGCAAAATTCAGAATTTCATGACAACTTTCTTGAAATTAACTACGATCTATCGAAGGTTATTTTTATTGCTACAGCAAATAGCGTCAGCGATATACCGGGACCACTACGAGACAGAATGGAACTTATAGAAGTGCCGGGATACACTACCTACGAAAAAACAAAAATTGCGAAGGAGCATATATGGAGACAAGTACTTCGTAATCACGGCGTGAACGACAACATAGAAGTTTCGGACAAGACACTTGCCTATGTGATAGAGTCTTACACGAGAGAGTCTGGAGTAAGAGCCTTAAAAAATCAGCTTGCCAAAATTGCCCGAAAGATTGCAACGAGGGTGGCATATGGAAAAGAAGTAAAACTATCAGTGTCAACAGAAGACATAAAAGACTTTCTCGGCACTCCTGTTTTCTCAAAGGACGAGGTTATAAAAAATAATATCCCCGGTATCGTTAGGGGGCTTGCATGGACTCCGTTCGGTGGCGAAGTGTTGTTTATCGAGTCTGTAAAAAGCAAGGGCAAAGGCAATATTAAAATCACCGGCAATGTCGGCGATGTAATGAAAGAGTCTGCACTGATTGCTTTTGAAATAGTAAAAAGCAAATACGAACTTTTGGGCATAGATTCCAATATTATTAGCAATAATGATATCTTTATTCACGTTCCTCAAGGAGCGATCCCCAAGGATGGCCCTTCTGCTGGAATTGCAATGGTAACTGCAATAGCATCGACTTTTACAGGAAAAACTATGAAACAAGGTGTTGCTATGACTGGCGAGGTGTCTCTTACAGGAAATGTACTACCTGTGGGAGGAATAAAAGAAAAGGTATTAGCGGCAAAAAGAGTTGGTGTCGAAGACATAATAATACCAGATCGCAATAGGAAGGACATAGATGAGCTAGACACTCATTACATAGAGGGGCTAAATTTCCACTATGTCTCTGACATTGACACGGTAATAAGACTGGCGTTATTGTAAAAGAAAGTTCAAGTAAAAAGAGGAGGCATGCCAACATATAGTTGTATGCCTCCTCTTTTTTTTTGATGCCCTCCCTGGGCTATAAACCGTTATATTTTTATAGGTTCGTAGGAATAAATATTACTACCTCTCTACATGCTTTTCTAAAAAGCTCGTCAGCATATCACCTTTAAGGTTCTTTGCAACGATAACACCATTCTGGTCTACTAAAAAATTACATGGTATAGACCTTACTCCATAAACATTTGCCCACACTGAAGTCCAGCCTTGCAAATCGCTTACTTGTCCGGGCCATGACATATCCATCGACTGTACCCCTTGCGACCAAGCAGCTTGGTTTTTATCTAACGACACACTAAAGATTTTAAGATTGCCACCCCCTATAAACGTTTGATCCTTAAATTGATTATAAACGCCAACAATACGTGGACGATCCTGCTTGCAAGGCCCACACCACGATGCCCAAAAATCTATTAGCACATAATTGCCTTTGTAGTCTGATAGGTTAATAGAATTTCCGGAAAGAGATTTCTCTCTTATCTCTGGTGCTTTGTCCCCTATGTTTATACCTGTATTCTGTGCAACAAGGGTATTAATATTGCTAAATAATAATGCACAAAATAGCATGTAATAGAATTTCTTCGTTCTCATAACTATTTATTTAAATAAGTAATAGAACAGCCCCCACAGCGGTAAAGCTACTTATTTTTACCATTTTTTCTTTTATTACCTACATTGCGTTTTTTGTTCTGTTGATGCAACAGTTGTTTCTGCTTCTCGTGCTGTTGTTGTTGTTGAGCAAAATCTGGAAACTTTAAGCCTTCAACATCCAACCTCCCCTCTGACATTTCTTTCATGTCTCCCCATATCGTAGCATCGACAACAGTGTCCTTGTTCCAACAAACATGCTGCCACTTCATGTAGCTTGCCATATTCTCACTAAGAGTCTTGCGCGCATCTTCGTCTTTATTGTCAGATATTTTTGATATAAATTTCTGTGTAAGATTTCCATAATGTCTATATCTGAGACGATTTTGATTATAAGGAATTTTATTAGGTTTGCTATCTAAAACATCGGGCTGTGGCATAGGATACGGAGAATCAATATCTAAATCAAATTCTGCCATTATCAATAAATGATCCCACAGCTTGTGCGTAAAGTCAGGTATGTCTCTTAGATGAGGAAACATATTCCCCATCACGTCTATTATGGTAGCGGTAGCTTCGTTACGTAACTCCTTTGTTGGCAGAGTCTTTGCATAGTCTACCATTATTTGTACATTTCTCCCATACTCGGGAAGAACAAGGCTTTTTCTTTTTGAATTGTAATCCATTCCAACTATGTTTTATGCAAATATACAACATTTTCAGCACATTATAAATTTGCATTGGTCATCATAACCGTTAAAACTTCAATATCAAATTCTTACGAGCCATTACATGAGCTAGCAGAACAAATAGAGATGTATATGTTAATGCGAACATTAAGGAGCCGAATTTGTCGCCCAGATGTACAAATATATTGGAGTATATATAAGCGTGCAGAGATATATCCCCTACTTTTATAATACTCATAAGTTTGGCAAATATCCCACTTAATACAAATATTATCATAGGGTTGTATCCTACTGTCTTAAATACATTAAGGAGTTTTGTAGCAGAGTTGTTCTTTTCGCAGATCCATAGAACAATGGCGTATATTAACAATGACCAACCACCGGCGTATAAAACATACGAGCTTGTCCATATCGGCTTGTTTATAGGAAGAACAAAGCACCAAACATATCCTAATGCCATCAATACGCCACCTATAACAAAGCACTTTGCAACTGTCATCTCTCTATTGTCATTATAATAAGTTGCTATATACTTGCTTGAGATATAACCTATCATCACAGTAGCTATCGACGGCAAGGTACTTAATATTCCTTCCGGATCGAATGGTATTCCATATCCTTTGTACAGATGTGAGGCTCCAAATATCAGCCTGTCTATACGTCCCACGACATTGTATTCTAAAGAATAGGGATGTGTTGCTGCACCAAAGTACAAAATAGCCCAGTAGCCAAACAGAATGACAAGTATAGTAATGATAATTCTCGTATAGCTACGCAACAGTAATATCAGTATTGACGCAAAGAAATACGCTAAAGCGATTCTTTGTAATACTCCCATTATCCGCAAATCTTCAATATGCTTATTGTAGAATGGAAAATAGTTTAGAAATAAGCCCATTCCAAAAATCAACAATGTGCGCACTAGTATTTTTTTAAAGGACTGAGTATTAAATGTATAATCAAATTTCTTAAAGGCAAAGAAACAGGAAGCTCCTACAATAAACAAGAAGGTTGGAAATACTAAGTCGGTGGGAGTAAAACCATGCCACTCTGCATGACGCAAAGGAGCGTAAATATGTGCCCAAGAACCAGGATTGTTGACAATAATCATAAAAACTATCGTAAGACCTCGCAAAATATCTAGCGCCTCAAATCTTTTTTTCGTTGTTTCCATTTCTATAATTACTATGGTATTTAGATATCAATATACTTGTGTGAGACTTCAACTAAAATGCCATCATTTTTAACAATGTTACGGCAGCTTCATCTCCCTTATTGCCATGTACTCCTCCTGCTCTGTCAAGAGCTTGCTGATCGTTGTCGGTGGTTAATACTCCGTATATTATTGGTATTCTCCCTTCTGCATTTAATTGAGTTATACCTTGGGTTACGCCTTGACAAACGTACTCAAAATGCGGTGTGCCTCCTCTTACAACACAGCCTATTACAATAATGCCGTCTACTCCACCCCGTTCTAGTACAACCTTTGCACCAAAGGTTAACTCAAATGTACCGGGGACAAATTTTATGTCAATGTTTTGTTCGTCTACACCATGTTTAACTAGAATATTCTTTGCTCCGTCAAGCATTGCTCCCGTAACATCAAAATTCCATTCTGAGACTACTATTGCCACTCGTTTGCCATCTCCTGATGGAACCTTATCTATATCGTACTTCGATAAATCTGTAGTTGCCATAAACTAAATTTTCCACTAAGAAAGGTATTTTTTCGGAGAAAAAAAAGATATATACACGACAGAGTTATCCATAAGTCCCTTTTGTCTGCAGTTTTAGTTTTTTTCTACTTTATTTTGCTGTTTTTGTTGCTTTGGCATCCCCTCAAACGCAGGTGCAGGGAGGGGAATGAGACAATAAACCTAAATAAACAGCCATAGTCCATACCAAGCATAGGATAAGAGCGGATTGGCATATTGTTGACAAGTTTCTCTTTGGGATACACTATATATTGGATTTTAGACAATAGACTAACAGCCGAGTCGGAGCAGGGACAGTTAAAGAATGGCACACTTTCAGGGCTCGGGTTCTGTATGGGAGATTTTATTGTGTTATAATCCTGACACCTCTTCAAAGTTAAGACGCTATAAACAAACAGCCCTATCCATAATGGAAAGGGCTGCCGTTTGCTTGTATACCAGTATTGCTTGATTATCACTTAAGCCACTCATCTAGCCAGTCGAAAAATACTCGATGCCAAAGTATTCCATTTTGAGGTTCCAACACCCAATGACACTCGTCGGGGAAGTACAAGAATTTTGCTGGGATTCCTTGCATAACTGCACTGTTAAAGGCTCCCATTCCCTGTGTATAAGGTATTCTAAAATCTTTATCTCCATGTATCACCAATATCGGAGCTTTCCAGTTTTGTACAAATTTATGAGGTGATGCATCATACGAGCGCTGAGCCACGTCATTGTCTTTATCCCAATATGCTCCACCTAGATCCCAATTTGGGAACCACATCTCTTCGGTAGTAGCGTACATTTGTTCAAAGTTGAACATTCCGCAATGCGATATAAGGGCTTTGAATTTATCCGGGTATTGTCCGGCTAGATAGAAGACTGAATATCCACCATAACTTGCTCCCACTGCACCCAATCTATTTTCATCAACATAATCCTCTTTTGCAACATCATCTATTGCTGATATGTAGTCTTTGATATTCTGCCCTCCATAGTCTTTGCTAATTTGCTCTAACCATTCCATGCCAAATCCCGGCAAGCCTCGTCTATTCGGAGCGACAACGATATATCCATTTGCTGCCATCAGCTGAAAGTTCCACCGATAAGACCAATTTTGACTGATTGTGCCTTGTGGTCCACCCTGACAATACAGCAGAGCCGGATATTTCTTATTCGGATCGAAGTCGGGAGGATATACTACCCATACTTGCATGTCTTTTCCGTCGGTTGTTTTGACAATACGTTCTTTCACGTCTCCCATTTTCAACTGGCTCAGCAAACTGGCATTTATCTGAGATACATTTTTTGCTTCGCCGCTATTTTTGTCTACCACAACAACCTCTGCAGGTTGAGACATAGACATTTTCAGTCCTACCAATTTCTCACCTGCGTCAAGCACCTGCTTGTAGTTATGCTTTCCATTGGTAAGTCTTTTTATGTTTGGATTGCCTATCAGAGCCCTTTCGTCATCAGCACATTCAATTATTTCATTTTCGTGATCTGCTGTATCATTCACCGAGACATTAAAAATCTCATCTGTTGCCTTTATGTCAGCTATTGCATACACTGATTTATTATCGGCAGCCCAAGATATTCCTCCGTATGTAAGCTCTGATTGGGCAGTGCGGTCAGACTTCGCACCAGTACTTAGATTTTTCACAAAGATGCGACTTCTGTCCGATTCGTATCCATCTCGTTCCATGCTCTCCCAAGCAAGGAATACTCCATCGGACGAAAAAATCGGATTCATATCATAGCCCATCATGCCACTTGTTAGGTTGTCAAGGGCTCCACTTTCAGTATCATATATAAATATATCACTATTTGTAGATTCTGAATATTCTTTTCCTGTTTTTGCTTTTGTAGTGTATGCCAGTTGCTTGCCGTCTGTACTCCATGCTAATTGCTCTACTCCTCCAAATGGTAACATCGGACTGTCATACCTCTGCTTGTCCATTATATCTTTAAAGTTGGAGACACTCCCCGACTTGTAGTCTCCAATAAAAATATGGTTGTACTTGTAGTCATGCCAATCATTCCAATGCCTATACATTAAGTCATTTTCGATACGAGCATTTGCGTGGGGCAAATCTGGATACAAATCGTGAATATCTTTGTCTAGTTTTACTCTTTTAACGATAAACAGCTTATCCATTGTCGGTGCATATCCATATCCTGACACACCTTCTTTTTCGGATGTAATTTGTTCTTTTTTTGTACCGTCCAGTGCCATTTCCCAAAGCTGTGGCACTCCCGAGGCTGCTGATATATATGTTATAGCTTCGCCGTCAGGACGCCAGTTTATAGAGCTCTCTTTCTCTCGACTGCTCGTAATTCGCTCTACTTCTTCAGACCCGATATTTAGCATATAAACATCACGATACGATCTATTTTCCTCAATGTTGTAGTCCGTTACTGTATATAAGGCTTTTTTCTTGTCTGGCGACAATTTTAAATCTCCTACCCTTCCAAATTTCCACAACAATTCGGGTGTCAACCTGTCTGACCCCAATTCTAATCCCCTATTTATTGAAGCTTGATCAAATATTTCATCTTGTATGCCTTTTATACAGGACACCATTGACACCACCAAAATCAAAAGCTTGAAAAATCCCCTAGCCATTTTATATCTAAATAATATTATTTCTCTAATTCAAAAAACACGCTTCAAATGTAAGAAATAAAATTATTATAAAAAAAGCACATCACCATTTTTTTTGCGTTTTTTATATAAACAGGCTATTAATAACTAATATACTTAGGAAGTACACCTATCTTTTGAAAACACCAATCTGCAATTTTTGTAAAAAAACAGAGCTTTTTTAGTATAAATTAAGACCACCTGTATCTTCGCGTATAAAATATACTCCACAAAAGTTTATTGGTTGAAAGTCTAGATATTTTGATTTTTAGTATCTTTGCAGAATCGTAGCTGAGAAGTGGTACAATCAGCCGTAAAATGGTTAATTAGTGCTTGTCCATAATGTCTGGACTCTAATCATTGTTGTTTTGCGTGGCTTCTCAACGCATATAGCAGTCTTAGACAAGACTAATTGTAGTTGTTTGTCGCTTATTAATTATATTACATATAACAGATGCGAACAGAATTTTTGTATACATTTATCATCATATTTAGTTGTATCTACTTACAATCATTTTCACAGAACTCCTCCGTAAGATTTGGCTTGGTAAAATATAATGGAGGTGGCGACTGGTATGCTAACCCAACAGCTTTACCAAATCTGGCAACTTTTTGCAACGATAAAATAAAAAGTAATATTGAGATAGAGCCTGCCACTGTAGAACTTGCAAGTCCGCTGATATTTAACTACCCTATACTATTTATAACAGGGCATGGAAATATTATTTTGTCCTCTGAGGAGGTTTATAATTTACGGCAATATCTTGAGTCCGGTGGTTTTCTGCATATAGATGACAACTATGGGCTGGACAAGTACATCCGGAGGGAGATGAAAAAGGTTTTTCCGAACCAAGATTTCTCGGAAGTAGCACTGTCCCATCCCGTTTATCATCAGAAGTACGAGTTCGACAAAGGATTGCCAAAGATACACGAGCACGACAACAAGCCACCTCAGGGCTTTGGTCTGTTCATTGATGGCAGGCTGGTGTGTTTTTACACATACGAATGCGACTTGGGCGATGGTTGGGAGGACTACTCGGTACACAAGGATCCTAACGACTTGCACGAGGCTGCGCTTAAGATGGGCGCCAATATTGTTTCTTACTCGTTTAGTTACTAGACTTTGTAGTGTCGCGAGTCTCTTTCGGCTCGTTTCTCAACAACAGTTCTTCAATCATTCTCACAAAACCTTTTTTTATGTCGTCTGTTGTTCTACCTACACCTTGCGACATTGCAGGTTCTCCGTCTACGGGGATATAAAGAAATGTAGGAAGTCCTCTAATTCCCAGATTTCCCGAGAGTACTTTTTCTACTTGTGTGTCCACTTTGTAAATATCGACCCGTCCTTTGTAAATCTGAGCTACCTCTTCTAATATCGGAGCTGCTTTTCGGCATGGACCACACCAGTCGGCATAAAAATCTATTATTGCAGGCTTATCTCCTAAGAAATGCCATTTTGTGTTGTCTTTCTCGTAATTCCACACTTTCTCCAAGAAATCAGCTTTTGTCATTTTTATAACAGCCTTTTCCTCATGGTCTTGCGCAACTACGTCGCCAACAAATATCATTAGCAGCACAAATGACAAAAAAGCCCTCCTTTGTATTATTTTCATGTGTTTATATTTTGTTTTTTAATTGTCAGATGTATCTCGTTAATATAACAATCCTTCTATGTGAGACTTGTCTCATGGCTCGTTTCGTGTCTTATGATTCTAAAATATATTACAAACTTAAATAAAAAATCAATATGTAAGAATACCAAATACTCTTTAACTCAGCACAACAAGCAATCTAAATAGATGCTGTTGATAATTATGCGTCAGACAAAATTATTAATATCCTTATAATAATCAGAAAATGCTTTTGTGAGAACTTCCGTAATGTCGCTTTTAAAGGCAAATTCGTTGCGGATATCGTTAACATAAGCTTTGACTTTTACCTTGAGCATGACTTTATGCCCCACATTTTCCTGAAAAAACAATACACTTATTGGCTTGTTGAGATATATGTGTTTTGACACTTGTACTGTTTCAATAGCAAAGTCCCGAACTTTATTAATATCGCATGTTAGTGGCAAAAATATCTCTGTAACGACTTGGCAGTTTTCGGCTCCTCCATTTGCATTTGCTACCGACAGATTCATAACAACTGAATTTGGGACACTCACCAAATTATCGTCGTTAGTTACCAAGCGCGTTGAGCGTAATCCCAAGCCTACAATCTCTCCATAATATTCACCTATTTGAACCTTATCGCCAATTTGAAATGGCTTATCAAGAATAATTACAATACCTCCAAAGATATTCTTTAATAAATCCTGTGAAGCAAAACCTACAGCCACCCCAACAGATGCAGAAAATGCCAACACAGATGCAATGGGAGGACTATACACAGCAACCAATACAAAGATTAATATTGATGCCCACACTACTATTCTAATCAGAGGTATAAGCCCTTTTATAGTAACCCTGTGTTTTGTATTGCTTTCTGCCCACACTCCCATAATAAACGAAAGAATGCGTAGAAAGACATAAGTCAACAACAGTATTAGTACTGTAAGTATAATTTTTGACGCACTAAAATAACTTGACAATGACTTTGTTCCTGTACTTATGCCGTCCAATACAGAGCTTTCCGATTTTGATACAGTATCCTCCAATTTAGGTGCAGTGTCCTCCAATTTAGATGCAATGCCTTCCAATTTAGATGCAATGCCTTCCAATTTAGGTGCAGTGTCCTCCAATTTAGGTGCAGTGCCTTCCAATTTAGGTGCAGTATCCTCCAATTTAGGTGCAGTATCCTCCAGTTTAGGTGCAGTGTCCTCCAGTTTAGGTGCAGTATCCTCCAATTTAGATGCAGTGCCTTCCAATTTAGGTGCAGTGTCCTCCAATTTAGGTGCAGTGCCTTCCAGTTTAGGTGCAGTGCCTTCCAGTTTAGGTGCAGTGGTATCCGACTTTGGCATAGAATCATTTTGCTCCATATCATTGCGGTACCCCCTTATTGTGTCTAATGCATTATTTGCCGACATTGACAGAGCCGCTCCCAGTATTATGAAGATAAATATGAATCTCAAGTTATATTGCATTGTTATCTTAATTTTAATGAATAAGGTTTTTGTTCCTCAGAAGCTGAACCACATGCCTATACAGCACACCGTTGAGCATGTAGTTATTTCCTCGCACAACAACAATAGAGTCTTCTTTAAGCACTGTTAGTATCTTACGACTGTATGTTTGATCTCGTCCACAAACCTGAGTATAGGTCTCTATATTTATTCTACCGTGCAGTACAATAATGAGGAGAGTGTATATTTTTTCGGCAGACAATGTTTCGATAAACCTAAAATCAGGCGACTTGAATTTCTTGATGTACAGTTCTTTATCTGTAAATTCGGATATTGATTCGAGCCAGAAATACATTGATAGGCTAATATTGCTATCGGCAAATTTATTTAGGTCGACAAAAAACTGCTTTTCTAAGATTGCCTGTCTATCCCTTATTTTCTTTCGTTCTTCTTCGGGTTTTAAATTATCTTCATACTTAGCAACATATCCGCTCAACCGATGCCTTTTCATAATTATACTCTCAATCTCAGATGAAGACAGGTTGTTAAGGGTAATCAGGTAGTCAAAATTTTCTTTCAGGGAGATTGTTTTTTCCAAGTAAGTACAAGCATGCATAGATACAGAACAGATCCAAAACACCTGATTGTTTGTCGATATTATCAAAGATAATAGTTTGTGCAAACAGTTAAAACCACCCGGTTTTCTAAGAAATGCTCTCTCTAATCCGTCAAGGACTATGACTTGCTGCCCTTGAGCTATATTTATCTGTTCTAATATATCGCTGTCTGTTTTCAGCTTATCGTTTGCAAATATATCTTGCATCAGCAGGTAAAAATCACAATCCTGATAGTAAAATCTATCTATGTGCAGATATAGCACCTTTACGCCACCCTTTACTGTTTTTAGGTAATGATGCAGCAATGATGATTTTCCGCTTCCGTTTTCACCAATCAGTAGAGTTGCTGCAAAATAACCTGCTTTCCAGTCTTTAAATGCCTTGTCTAGCAATTCTACTTCTCGCTCTCTAGACAGAAACAAGTTCTCTTCCTTGACAGGTGCGTTTTCAAATAAGTACCTGTATATAACCGGCAAATCATAAATTCGCTTGTTAATTTCGGCAAGATAGTTTGATATTTCTGACGATACGGTGATAGGAGCTTTGTCTAATTTTAGCTTTTTGCGAATGCCCTTATAGTATGAGAAAGCAGAGTCAGTATGAGTTTTGACAAACGTTGTTACTCCAGAGAATGAAGACAGCAACATGCTGACGGCCTTGTCTTTTTTCTCTTTAGACTGTTGTATTGCCTTAGATTTAAGCAAATTAGAATATATACTCAGTATTCTGTCGTTATCGTCTAAGCGCTTGACATTATCAACAAATACAGCAAACGACTCTGACAGTTCTGCATCGCCTTTATTAATCGTTTCGTCAACAAGCTCTGCGATACATGATAGTATATTCAATGAACGTTTTATCCCTTCTTTAAACATATGTGTTGTTTGTTCGGGATTGTTTTGTGCATTTACCATTGACATTGCCGTGTCCATCGTAAAATCGGTAATATGGTCAAAATCACTAAATTCAACAACAATCTTATCAAAATTTGAAGTGAAATTTTGATTAATGGCATTTATCTTGTTAAGAAATGGCGGCACACTATCAAAGCCAATAAACTCGGCTGGAGAGAAGAAGTATATTTCCGCCTTTCTAATACCATTCTGGTAATCTGGCGAACGAACAACAGCCGACTTCTCAGGCAAATTATCTATTTCGGCAGCAACATCGAGTCCTACTTTTTGCAAGAGCTTAGTTATTTCGGCACTGGTCTTATCGAGATTCTCTTTGAAACTCAAGTCTCGCGTATCTTTTTTCAGTTGATATAGCTCGGTAGTAAAAAAATGTTTTAGATCTGCCAACTCTAAATTATCTTCATCTGGAACTCTGCCTTCTAGCTGTTCTAGGTACTCTCTTTTTTGCTCTATGAATGGCAATAGAGTTTCGCTGAGCTTTGAGTTATAGCTATTTCGAGTTTGAGCTTCTGACATTTTAGTTCCTGACACAAAGACTGATATTTCCTCTCGAAAACGCCAGTCTTCATAGAAAGTGTAAAAGGTTCGATCCCACAGTCTAACAGCAGCATCAAGCTGACTGTTTGCTTTATTTATACTGCGCTTTGCTTTGAGTTTTATATATGCCGCAGGGAGTTCTATGGTTCCAGATTTTTCAAATAACTCTAGTAGCATAGCCTCGTGTTTCGGGAAGAAAGAATCTGTTTCGCTGAGAAGGTCTTTCAGATTTAATTTTTCTTTTTTTTCCAAGACATTTTCGGTTCTACTGTTGTGAAGTAGTAGACTGTCTTCGATTTCAAACACAGAAATTGCATACCTTATTAGTTTCTGTTGAACTTGAAATGTCAAGTTTTGGATAAAATGCACATATTCATCAAGCAAGAACCCTTTTATAATATCTTGATAATAAACAACATGTTGCCTAGTCGTGTTTTTATTGTCATCCCCTTGCTTTTTTCGCTTCAATTTTTCGAGTGTCGACTTTAGGCTATAAAATAGATCTTCACTTTTTTGAAGGAAGCTCCTACTTTGTGCTTGTTTTGCATCACTTTCTGAATGACAAACGTCTAAGGTATAAGCATCAAATTGGTTTATCTCTGCAAGCAGTGATGACACAATGCCCAATGCAAGGTCTTTAGTCTCTATTCTAGATTTTAGCTGAAGGTATATCGTGTCCAGATGAGACAGGTTCTTGTTATGAAAATCGTAAATCCTTTTATTTTGACTATTATTGGCAGTTTCATCCTCTCCTGCACAAGAATCTGCAATGGTACCTTGAACCTCCAAAACATTATCAAGCACATTGTCAAGCACGGTCAATTGCTCCTGAAAACAAGCAAGTATTACTTCGCTATATTTGGCGTTCCATTTCTCGACAAGTTCTTGAGAACTATTTATTAAGCATGTTATTTTCTCAGGATGCATGTTCTTCTTTTAAATTTTATGTTACAGACTTACCTATAACAACGTAACTCTTTCATCTATTGGCTACAAATATATAATTTTATATTGGTGTTGTGCAAAAGAGCCTTTTGTAGGCTTAATAAACCGAACTCTTAAAAATTACAATAGAAAGCTGTACTAATGTAAATAGCGTAAAACCATCGACCAATATAAGTCTATATATTGGTTTTTTCTTCTTAAGACCTAAGTACAAAAGTGAAAAGAAATAAGAAAATGGAATTGTGTATATTACAAGAAAATATCTTAATAGATTTGGTAGTAGCACGCACCCTATTACTATTGATGCTGCAAAGATTAGAAAATAAGAGTTGAGCATTCTATCCCATACGGTTTTTTCGGTGATAACATTATTAAAAACAATTGCAGACAACAAGGTTATTAATAGAATCACACTAGAATAAATTAATATAGTAGTGGGATAATCAGACTCCATGGAAATATAAGATGAGAATAGCTCTATAATGTTTATAGAAACATCAATATCAAACACATACACACTCATTCCTAAAAGTCCGGCCGGCAAAATCAGACCTATAAGGAAAAGTAGTATTGATGATAGTTTTTTTGCCGTTAGTCCTAATACTCCAAATATACAAGCAATTATCAATACTATTGATGGTAAGAAAAGTAAACTTGCTATTCCCAAATAAAGTCCAGAATCGAAAGCTCCATTCCGATACATATTAAAATTCAGCAAAGATTTGGAGGACATTACCAGAAACATAAAGGCAGGCACTATAGTACCAAATCCGTCATAGGAATAAAGTAGTAGTAAAACTAAAAATGCGAGCCATACTGGCATTGTATATATATCGCCAAATATCTTGATATTCTTAGCAATCTGATCTAGAAATAATAATGAAGGTATTGCAAAAACAGCAAACTTTGCAATATACCACCACGATGTTTCTCCAAACAGGCTGTTTATCCACATATAAAATACAGATAAATTGTTAGGAGGAGCAAGCGATGCCTTATTGCTAACCTGTATTATGTTTGTAAATAAAGAGGTATAAACAAGTATCCCTGCTAGCAAGGACACTATAATCAGCATGTGAGGTATGCGTTTCTCTTTAAATAATCTTTCAAACATTATAAATCAAATCCGATATCTTTTCTATAGTATTTTCCCTCAAAGTTTATCTTTTGAGCATTGGCGTAAGACATGTCAAGAGCTTCGTCCTTATTCTTTCCATATGATGTGATTGCTATTACTCTGCCTCCTGATGTCAGTGCTTTGCAATCTTTTTCCACCGTGCCGGCATGAAATAACAAGCTCCCTTTTACCTTATCCAGTCCGGATATTTCAATTCCCTTACGATATTCCTCTGGATAGCCTCCCGACACAAGCATCACAGTGCACGCCGATTTATCATCTATTTCTAGACATTCTTCATTTAGTCTCTGATCTGACACAGCCTTCAGCAGATGTAAAAGGTCCGATTTCAGCCGAGGTATAACTACCTCTGTTTCGGGATCTCCCATGCGCACATTATACTCTATGACCTTGGGTTCTCCTTCCGGTGATATCATTAATCCTATAAATATAAAGCCTTTGTAGTCGACACTGTCGGAATTAAGTCCCTGCACAGTAGGTCTAACTATCTCTTTTTCGATTTTAGCCATTAGCTTGGGTTCGGCAAATGGCACCGGCGAGACAGCTCCCATTCCCCCCGTGTTAAGACCTGTATCGCCCTCTCCTATTCTTTTGTAGTCTTTAGCCTCGGGTAAAATTTTGTAATCCTTGCCATCGGTTAAAACAAATACAGACATTTCTATTCCTGACAAATGCTCTTCGATAACAACAGTATTGCCGGCATTTCCAAATTTGCCATTCAGCATTTGTTGCAATGATTCTTTTGCTTCTTCTATATCATCAATAATCAGAACCCCCTTACCCGCAGCAAGACCATCAGCTTTAAGCACATACGGAGATTTCATACTTTGCAGAAAGCATAGTCCGTCGTGCAAGTTTTCTTTTGTTACTGACTTGTATTTTGCCGTTGGAATTCCATGTCTAAACATAAATTCTTTTGCGTACTCCTTGCTTCCTTCAAGGGCAGCTCCTGCTTTGGATGGACCTATTACCGAAACAGTAGAGAGCTCGATATCAGAGCGAAAGTAATCGACTATCCCCTCTACAAGAGGAACCTCAGGACCAACGACTACCATATCAATATTATTATCAATAACTGCGCTTTTTATTGCGCCAAAGTCTGTTTCTTTTATATCTAGATTTGTAGCAAACTCGTTAGTTCCAAAGTTGCCCGGTGCTACGTACAGATTGTCTAACAAGTCGCTCTGTGCTATCTTCCACGCAAATGCACATTCTCTACCTCCTGAACCAATAATTAATACGTTCATGTATCTTAATTTTGTTTTTTAGTTGTTGCCTAAAATTTCACCAACCTAAATGACTTTTTGATATTTTCAAATCTAGCCTCAATCTCTGCTCTATTAGGCAAGTTCTCGCTTTTCGCAATCTTGACAAGATTATTCAACGACGACTCTGCGTTTGCAATATCTGCCATAAACGAGTTTGCAAGCCTTGCATTATCAAGCGTTGACAAGTAGTTAAGCTGCTTATCAAAATCATCAAACATCAGCTTTAGATAATCTGCAGCTTTTGTTTTCTCTCCATTTTGTGAGTATATACGTACCACATCGAAGTTCTCCCTATCGTAAGGCAGTACATTTCCATTGATATTTTCTACAAATATATCTGCCAAATCAAGTGCTTTATCTGATTTTCCTTCAGCAGTAAGAGCCTTGGCGACATTTATCAATACTGATTTTGGAGCAGACACTGAGCGCTGTATTGTTTCATCAATATACAAGCTCGTGTCTTTTGTATTACCCCACTCAAACTCATTTGCAATAATATCGTAAGATCTATCAACATTTATACTACCCTGTAGCAATGCGGGGGTCATTTTATAAGCAAGCCCTTCGAGGGTCATGTATTTCTGGAGTCCTAATCCATTAATTTTTGATCCGCAAGTTATCGAGAAGCAGATTGGTCTGCTCCAGTCTGTGGAAGCAAGCATGTCAAGTACAAATAGCTCATCGCGATTTATTCCTTGCTTGCTAGAAAGGTCTATCACTATTTCATCAACTATCGCATTTTCATGCTCCTTTGAAACGATGCCACTTTTCAGCACCTGTTCTTTATCTATTTTCAGCACTAGTTTCCCAGCTGGACAAAGAGCTACTTTTTCGCCACCTCGACTAGCCCTTATCAATTGAGAATTAGGCTGTTTAAGTATATTTATAAATTGTTTTAGGTCGAAGGTATTATTCTTCACATTGTCAGGTATAAGCACTCTTTCGGACAAGCGATTTCGATAAAAACTATTTGGCAGCGACGACGGTATTGGGTCTGCATCATACGTCTTACGCCTCATTTGTGGTATATACCAATCAGACATTGTATATCCAATGTTACAAACTTTCACGTCTCTTCTTACGCCTTCAACTTCCTGATTGTACCATACAGGGAATGTGTCATTATCACCAAGTGTGTATAACAATGCATTAGGAGGGCATGAGTGTAAGTACTGAGCTCCTAAATCTCGCGCCATATACCTACCGGTTCTGTCATGGTCGTCCCAATTCTGCCCAAGCATCTGAAATGGTACAGCAAGGCATAAAACTGCAGCTATCATACTTATCAAGTCAGACTTAGTATATTTCTTCAACAGTTCGCCTATATACACGGCTCCCAGACCTATCCATATAGAGAAAGCGTAAAACGACCCTGCATAGGCATAGTCTCGTTCGCGTGGCTGATAAGGGGTTTGGTTAAGATATACAATGACGGCAAGTCCTGTCATTACCCACAACAAGAATACTACCCAGAGACTATGCATTCCGACTCTCTCTTTCTTGAGTTGTAGCATTATTCCCAGTATTCCAAGTATTAATGGTAGAAAATAGTAGACATTTCTGCCTTTGTTATTAAGAGTGCCGGGGAGAACGTCGTTGTTCACTCCTCTGACACCCTCGTCTATAAAATCAATACCGCTTATCCACTGTCCGTTTCTTAGATTTTCTCCGTAGGATATTTTGTCGTTCTGTCTTCCAACAAAGTTCCAAAAGAAATATCTCCAATACATATGATTTACCTGATAGTTTATCATGTATTTTAGATTTGCTCCGAATGTTGGTTTCTCCCATATTTTGCCACTACGATCTCGAATACTAGTCATTGGCACCGTATTTCCATTTCCGCCCCACTGCGCATAAGCAGACATATAGCGTTGCTCACCGTTCCACATTCTAGGAAAAAAACCAACCTGTGCATCAGGATATATATACGATATTCGCTTACCGACTTCTACATACTTTCCATCTTTTTTGTCCCAGATTTTTCCTGTTTCTTTTGCATCAATAGGACTGGCAGTAAAGAACTGACCTTTGAACAGTGGCCAGTCGCCATACTGGTCTCTATTTAGGTACGAATCGAGCCTAAAGGCTGTGCTTGGGTCATTTTGATTCATTGGTGTATCAGCGTTGCTTCTCACCAGAATAAGAACATAGGAGGAATATCCAATAAGCACAAATATCGTGGATATCAGTATGGTGTTTAATGCTGGC
Organism: Bacteroidales bacterium; assembly: GCA_047975005.1. Lineage (GTDB taxonomy): Bacteria > Bacteroidota > Bacteroidia > Bacteroidales > Prolixibacteraceae > JBKEAJ01. Next base: position 35,255 of record JBKECW010000069.1, read on the forward strand.
TTATTCTTTCTTATGCTGTATCTGATAGCAAAATAAAACACGACTGCTAACAAAATAACAAAAACCGTTGTTCCTGTAAAATATGGCAATCCTAGTCCATTGGTAAAGAACAGCTCAAAGCTAGAGATATAACTAAACAAGTTTATTATGACTCCATATAGAATAAATCCCAATATAACTAGAGACACAAAGAAGGTTATTATTGCTCCTTTGAGCGATGGTGTATATTTTTTATAGTAAAATACAAATACTATAGCCGGGATAGCCAATAGGTTCAACAAGTGGATGCTGGCTGAAATACCGATTGCAAAAGCTATCAGAACAATCCATCGCGAAGAGTGAGGCTGATCAGCAACACTCTCCCACTTTAAAATTGCCCAAAATACTATTGCTGTAAACAATGACGACAAGGCGTATACTTCGCCTTCGACAGCAGAAAACCAAAATGTGTCAGAAAATGTATACGCTAGCGCTCCAACGGCTCCTCCTGCCAAAATCAATATTGTTTTATGCAAGGTAATGTCTTCGCCGTCTTTAATTAATAGCCTTTTAGCTAGATGCGTGATAGTCCAAAATAAAAATAATATGGTAAATGCACTTGCCATTGCCGACATGATGTTAACCATCACTGCCGGATGAGCATTACCTCCAAGTATTATAAACAATCGTCCCAACAACAGAAATATTGGCGAGCCCGGAGGATGTCCTACTTGTAAACCATCTGCGGATAAAACATACTCCCCACAGTCCCAAAAACTTGCTGTGGGTTCGATGCTCATTATGTATGTTATTGCAGCGATAAGAAACACAATCCAACCTGCTACGATATTGTATAGACTATACTTTTTGTTGTTCATAATATTGAATAATTACTTAATACCCAGACAATTACAAGGGACTAGATGTTCTGTACTATATTTTTTGTGTCTAGTGCTATCATTAGCTCTTCATCCGTAGGAATACTAAGAACTTTCACCCTTGAGTCGGGATGAGACAAGTCAACCTCAATTCCTCTGATACTTGTGTTTTTAGTTTCGTCTAGTTTTATACCTAAATAATCTAGATCCTTGCTGACCCCACTTCTTGTGGAGCTTGCGTTGTTACCAATTCCTCCTGTAAATATAAGAATATCGACACCATTCATTGCTGCTGTGTAAGCCCCTATGTATTTCTTCACTCTATAATCGTACAGGTTTAGAGCCATTGCAGCTCTTTGATTTCCTGCCTTTTTGGCTTCCTCTATTTCTCTCATGTCAGACGAGACTCCAGTCAGACCAAACATTCCAGAATGCTTGTTGAACAGCACATTGGCAGTTTCAATATCAAGGTCCTCTTTCTCCATAATATATCCAACCACACCGACATCTAGGTCTCCGGTTCTTGTTCCCATCACCAATCCTTCTATTGGCGTGAGCCCCATGCTTGTGTCGATGGACTCGCCATACTTGATGGCTGCCACAGAGGCTCCATTACCAAGATGACAAGAAACTATTTTTTGTTTTTTTATGTCAACGCCCAGCATATCACATGCTCTTTGACAAACATAGCGGTGGCTTGTGCCATGAAAGCCATATCGGCGTATTCCGTGCTTTTCATATAATTTATAAGGAACCCCATACATGTACGCGTGCTCTGGCATGGTTTGATGGAATGCTGTGTCAAACACTCCTACCTGAGGCACATTAGGCATCAGCTCGTCAACAGCAGATATACCTTTCAAATTTGGAGGATTATGAAGAGGTGCTAATTCTATACACTTCTCAAGTTGATCTTTGACTTCATCGTTTATAAGTACACTCGATTTAAACTTGTCAGCACCATGTACAACTCGGTGTCCTACTGCATCAATTTCAGACAGGCTTTTTATACAGCCGTATTTCTCGCTGGAGATAACTCCAAGTATATACTCGACCCCTACTTTGTGGTCTAGGATTTCTCCTTGAAAAACGACTTCCTTTCCTTTGCCTAATGATTGAACTAACTGCGATCCCTTCAATCCAAGTTTCTCTACTTCTCCTTTTGCCAAAACTGCTTCAGTTGCCATATCAAACAACTGGTATTTTATGGAGCTACTCCCACAATTGAGCACTAATATTTTCATTTTGCTTTTTTTATTTTTTAGACTTCAAGTTCTGCGATACAAATGTGTATATGCGCTGCTCGTTAAAGTTTCTGATTAGGTCTGATTATTTTACCTTTGTCATCGTACTCATAGAAGCCTAAACCTGTTGACATACCAAGCATTCTCCCTCTATAAAGTTTTTTAATCAATGCCGAAGGCTTGTACTTTACATCTCCAAACTCTGAATACAGATTTTCCATCCAACGAATAACCTTGTCGACTCCTATTCTGTCGGCAATTTCAAATACTCCGTGTCTCATGCCATACCCTAAATGGAGGGTTTTATCTATATAGTCTAAAGAGCTTACTCCTTCCATCATTATTTCGCAAGCCTCATTCAGCAAAACTGCAAAAACTCGTATACTTACTAGACCGGCAGACTCTGCCACTGGGAGCACCGTGCGTCCCATCATACTTACAAAGTAGCAAACTTTCTCATAAGTCTCATCTGATGTATACAAACCCTTTATTACATCTATTGCCTTGGCTTTGGAAGACGAGGTAAAGAAGTGTACTCCTATACTTCTTTCCTTGTGTTCAAGCTCGGATGCCAGCTCTGTAATTGCTATGGTTGTTGAGTTAGTGGCAATTATACAACTCTCAGAAACAACCTTCTCTATTTTGTTAAATATGTCTCGGCGTTCGCATATTTTACCGCCTCTATCTACTGCTCTAATTGCTTCTACTACAAAGTCGCAATCTTTTAGGTCTTCATAATTTAGAGAGCCTTGTATTCTTGACAGTAAAGATTTTTTATCAGAGATTGTTAGTCCCCATCGCTCAATTTCTTTATCAAGTTCATCCGAAATATTGGAATATGCATCCTCTATTTTACTTTCTGACACATCTATAAAAACAACTTCCACTCCGTGGTAACTCGCCATTCTGGCGATATGTTGCCCTACTATACCGCAACCGATAATACCAATCTTGGAGAATAACTTTCTAGACTTACTTCTTTCGTTTAAACCAAAATTCTCAATAGGTTCGTAAATCACTTCTTTAGCCATTGATAATATTTATATGATTAATTATTGTTGTTTACTGATGCCTGATTTGCTGTTATTGCAACCAAATTAACAATATCGTGTACAGAGCAGCCTCTAGACAGGTCGTTTATCGGTGCTGCCATGCCCTGTAGCACTGGCCCGATTGCTTCTGCTTTAGCCAAGCGCTGCACTAACTTATAACCTATATTTCCTGCTTCTAGATTTGGGAATACAAGAATATTTGCTCTTCCTGCCACTTCGCTATCGGGAGCTTTTAACTGAGCTACCTCGGGTATCAATGCTGCATCGACTTGCATCTCTCCGTCAATTTTCAGATCTGGTCGCATTTCTTTTGCTATTCTTGTTGCATTCTTGACCCTGTCTACCAGCTCGTGCTTTGCACTTCCATAAGTAGAGAAACTAAGCATTGCAATACGTGGCTCTATTCCCATTATGCTAGATGCTGTTTCTGCTGTGGATATTGCTATTTCTGCAAGTTGCTGTTCGGTCGGGTCAGGCATCACTGCACAATCTGCAAATACTAATATTCCATTGTGTCCAAAGTGAGGGTCATTTACAAACATAAAAAATGCTCCAGACACTACACTTACTCCTTTCTTTGTCTTTACATACTGAAATGCAGGCCTAAGCACATCTCCCGTAGCATTAATAGCTCCGGCAATCTCTCCGTCTGCGTCGCCGCACTTTATCATGAGTGCTGCAAAAACGAGAGGATTGTTAAGGTCTGAAAGTGCCTTCTCCATTGTCATTCCCTTGTCGGCACGTTGCCTAACCATCTCTTCTGCATAGATTTCTCTATTTTCTGAAGATAATGGATTTATTATTTGCGCCCCACTAATATCAACCCCTAGTTCCTTTGATACTTGCGCTATTTGCTCCTCTCTACCCAGCAAAATAATATCTGCTATCTTCTCTTTCAAAATTATTTCTGTCGCCCGAAGGGTTCGTGGCTCATCGCCCTCAGGCAATACTATACGCTTAATATTTTTCTGCGCATTTTCTTTAATCTCACTTAGCAAGGTCATATTTTCATTTTTATTTATGGACAAATTTCAACCGCAAATTTACAAAAAAAGAAGCATACTATAGTATAATTCTTCCTTTTTTAATAAAACAAACTTCTTGCTACTAAATATATTTTATCTTTGCTTCAAAAAAAAGAAAATATTTCACAACATATACAATTCTATGCGTAAATTATTGCTACTCATTCTTATCCTCGCATTCTGGCACAATAACGCCTACACACAAAAGGCTGTTACCATAAGCGGATATGTCAAAGACGCTGAAACCGGCGAGGAGATAGTTGGAGCAACACTATTTGTCCCAGCCATCAAAGACGGAGCAATCAGTAACACTTATGGATATTATGCAATAAGCCTTATGCCTCTTACCGACAGTTTTAGCATAAAAATCAACTGCATGGGCTATACAGTACAAGAGCTCAGCCTCGGGGGCATACCGTCGGACACCTTGATAAATATAAAACTAACGCCGGAGTCGACCATTATAGACGAAGTGATAATCACTGCCGAGGAAAAGCGTAGTCACCAAGCGTCTACCGGACTGATAAAACTGGATATGACTCAGATAAAGGCTCTTCCAAGCACAATTGGCGAGCCAGATATAATACAAAACATACAGAAACAACCAGGAGTAATATCCATCGGCGAGGGAACATCCAGCTATTTTGTGCGTGGTGGCTCAGCAGATCAAAATCAAATAAGCATAGACGAGGCGAATGTTTACGACCCATCTCACTTGTTTGGATTGTTTTCGGTTTTCAATTACGACATTATCAAGAGTGTCGATCTGTACAAGGGCGGCATCAACTCTAAATACGGCGGGCGTTTGTCGTCTTTTCTGGATATTCACTCCATAGATGGCAACAACAAGAAGCTGCATGGCTCGGGAAGCGTAGGCTTGCTACTTGCAAAACTAATGATAGAAGCCCCCATCAAGAAAGATAAATCTTCGTTTATGGTATCAGGACGCCGATCGTACATAGACTTGTTTCAACGCATGAGCAGCGACCCTCAAGTGAGCGAAAACCTAATTTCTTTTTACGATCTTAATGCCAAAGTAAACTGGAAGCCCAGCGACAAGGACAGGCTTTATCTAGCGGGCTACTTCGGACGAGATAATTACAAGCTGGGTGATGATATAGCCAACTTCGGCTGGGGAAATGCAACAGGAACATTCAGATGGAACCACCTTTTCAACGATAAGCTATTCGCCAACACCACCCTATTATATAGTCGATTTCAATATCAATTAGACATGGATGTCAATAACGCAGAGTTCGAATGGACATCACTTACAAACGAAGCACAGGCAAAAATCGACTTCGACTGGTTTCATACCAACAGGAGTCGTTTTCAGTTTGGTTACAGCTTTTCATACAACACTTTTTTGCCTGCCAGAATAGAACCAAAAGACGACAACCCAACAATCAGCAGCTTTGAAATAGACAAACTACACTCCATTGAAAATGCTCTCTATTTCAATCACAATCTGAAACTATGGGACAGATTATCACTGCAATACGGGCTTCGTTATTCTAACTATGCCAATATCGGACCGTACAATCAACGTATTTACGAAGCCCCGAAGGATAATATAAATCCTCAATATACAATAGAAGAATACGGCAAGTTCGAGATAATAAAGGCTTTCAATCTTCTTGCCCCCCGAGCATCCTTGTCATACATGTTTGCCGAAGACTTTTCAGCAAAGGCATCCTACGACAAGACATATCAGAACCTGCATCTTATTGCCAATGGAGCTTTGCCGCTACCGTTCAATACCTGGCAACCAAGCGGCATGTATATAGACCCACAAGAGGCCGATCAGTTTGCATTAAGCATTTCTAAGGACTATGGCTACAACTACAGCCTTTCTGTCGGGACTTTCTACAAAAGATTTAACAATATAACCGCCTTTGCCGACAACTCGGAGATATTTTTCAACGAAGACATCATAACCGAGATACGCTCTGGCACTGGCGAATCTTATGGACTAGAGATTAGTGCACAGAAGAATAGCGGCAGACTAAAAGGCGAGTTTGCCTACACCTTGTCAAAAGCGACACAACAAATTGACGGAGTCAACAACGATAGAGAATTTGCCGCATCGCACGATCGCCGTCATGTAGTCAATATCAGCACGACTTACAAGTTAAGCCACAAGTGGACACTTGGAGCATCGTGGCAATACGGCACAGGTCGTCCGTTTACTATGCCCACCGGGAGATACGAATTTGATGGTCAACCAATGTATTATTATTCTGACAGGAATGCCTACCGACTACCCGACTTTCACAGACTTGATATGTCTGCAACCTTCATCCCTAAGCCCCAATCCGAAAAAAGGTTTAAAAGCTCGTGGGTTCTTTCGATAGTAAATGTTTACAATCGCAAAAATACCTTTACCATATTTATGGACGAACAAGAAACAGACGGTGCATACACCGGCAAAACAGAGCCGACAATGATGTACTTATTTCCTTTTCTACCTACCATTTCCTACAATTTCAAATTTTAAAAAGAATTAGTCATGTACAAATACATTTTTTTCTTTCTATCCGCACTTATTTACAGCTCTTGTACCGAAGTAATTACAATAGACACAGAGCTTTCTGAAAACATTACGATAGTAGATGGTTATATAGGGGCAGAAGCCTTGCAATCGTACATAAAAGTTAGCAATGTTGTGGGTTTCTATGACGATGTCAAGGACAATACTGTTAGTAATGCTAGCATTATAGTTGCAAGAGGCAATGATACCCTGCCGTTTTTATGGGACGAGGACAGAAAGTTGTATGCCCCCACTCAGAAGTGGTCGAATGCCGTTTCCATCGGCGAGGAATTCGAGATGCAAATGCAGCTCGACGGCGAGCAATATACAGCAAATGATTTGATGGCAGAAACAGCAAAATGCACCCTCAGATGGAGAGATGACAACGACGAGTGGGAATCCGAATATTCGGACGAGTACTATCAGGTGCGTTTAACAATCGCCGACAACAAGGATAAGGACAATTACTACTACACAAAATTTTACAGGAGCAAAAAACAAATAACCTCCTATGGCTATGACATCATTGACGATGCCTTGTTCGACGTTAGTACAGTTGAAATGCCTTACAGAGGTTCATCTTTCAAATATGGGGATACTGTTTCGGTCATAAATTATGGCATATCAAGGGATGCCTACGAATATTTTAGCCAAGCAAACTCAATGTTACAGAATGATGGTGGTCTATTTACACCGATACCCGCAAATCCCTACTCGAATATAAATGGAGGAAAAGGCAAGGTAATAGGTTTTTTCAGGGCTTCAATGGCGGCATACGATACGGTGATTATTGGCGACTCGACACGCTGGTCGCCAAGCGAGAGGTAAAAGTGTAAACTTTTTGTTTCTTTCAGACTCAAAATTCAAACGCTAATAGACTGACTGCCATTATTGCCATTCCCGATATAAGACCATAGATAGCAATATGGTGTTCGCCGTACTCTTCGGCAGAAGGTAGCAACTCGTCGAAAGATATATACACCATTATTCCTGCCACTACTCCCAGAGCTGTGCCCGAAAACAACTCGGCATCCATATTTGGGAAAAGAGGAAATATCACATACCATGCAAAAAGTGCTCCCAATGGCTCAAAAAGTCCGGTTGCAAAAGAATACCAGAATGCCTTTCTTCGGCTTCCTGTTGCATAATATATAGGAACCGAAACGGCTATCCCCTCTGGTATATTATGTATAGCCACAGCCAAAGCTATTGCAACACCTACTGACGGAGAACTAAGCCCCGACACAAAGGTTGCTATTCCTTCGGGAAAGTTATGAAGAGCAATGACTACACTCGAGAACACTCCGACCCTCATAAGACTTCTTAGCTTCGCCTTTTGTTTCTTATCATGCAATTCTTCCACTTTACGCATCTCGTGAGGATTTTCAAAAGCAGGAATTAGCTTGTCGATAACAGCTGTTAGAGCAATACCGCCAAAGAAAGCAACTAGTGCGTATACTGTTCCGATTTTACTTCCAAATTCATTTTTTAGAGAGTCCAAGGCCAAAGGATACATTTCGACAAACGAAATATACACCATTACTCCTGCAGAAAGCCCAAGCGAGAACGCCAACAACCGAGGCTTGGTGCTTTTTGCCAGTAAGCCGATAAGGCTTCCAATACCTGTTGAAAGCCCTGCAAAAGCAGTTATCAGAAATGCAAAGGTTAATGCACTACTATCGATGTTCATCGTCAATACGCTCTATCATCATTTTTCTCATAAAAATTCACAAATGCCCTGTTTACCACCCTATTACCTCCAGGCGTAGGATAATTCCCTGTAAAATACCAATCGCCATTATGCTTTGGACACGCCTTGTGCAAACCCTCTATATTTTGATAAACAATCTCCAATTCAGACTCCAAAATCTGAGGTCTAAGAAGTTCTGCTATTTTCGCAGAAACCTGTTCTGCCGTAAATGGTTTATAGATATCTTTCACGGCGTTAATCATCTCAGCATCTTGCAATTTCAATTGCTCGCAACAATTAGCGTATACTTCGTCTATAATATGCTCCTGCTTGCAATCTTTCAACAAGGCTATTGCTGCTTCAAAAGCTATAAACTTATGTATTTGCGACATGTCTATACCATAACAATCGGGATACCTAATCTGTGGAGCCGACGACAATACTGTGATTTTTTTAGGATTAAGTCTTGACAGAATACTGAGGATACTCTTTTTCAGAGTTGTCCCCCTTACTATTGAATCATCGATAATCACCAGATTATCAACATCTTTACTTATCGTTCCGTATGTAATATCATACACATGCGACACCAAATCGTCGCGGCTGGCATCATCAGAGATAAATGTACGAAGTTTAGCATCCTTGATTGCTATTTTTTCAGTTCTGACTTTCAGACTGAGCAGTTTTTTCACATCGTCTTTATTCAGCGAAATATCGGAAGCCAATCTTTCTTGCTGATATCGTATCAGTTCTTCGTTCAGTCCCTCAATAAGTCCGTAAAAAGCCGTCTCGGCCGTATTCGGAATATATGAGAATACGCTGTTTACAAAATCGTTGTTTATCGACTTTAGAACCGAGTCTTTGAGCTGTCGTCCGAGCTCTTTGCGTTCCTTGTAAATATCTGCATCACTGCCTCGCGAGAAGTATATCCTTTCAAAGGAGCATTGTTTTACCTGTTGTGTTTCTCTTATTTTGACAAAAGACAAGTCATTATTTTTCTTAACGATAAGAGCCTCTCCCGGAGGGATTTCTGTAATTTTATCCGCCGGCACATTGAATGTTGTTTGTATCACCGGACGCTCGGATGCTACTACAACTACCTCGTCGTCAATGTAGTGAAATGCGGGTCTGATTCCCCATGGGTCGCGTGCTACAAATATATCACCATGCCCGATTATACCTCCCATCACATAGCCACCATCCCATTTTTCAGTAGCTTTTTTCAGCACACTTTCGACATTAAGATTATTTTCTATTTCGGAGGTTATTTCGACCGGGGATTTACCCTGCTGACTAAGAGAGCGCACCACCACATCATTCTCTTTATCAAGATAATAAGCAAGCATTTCCATTACGGTCTCGGTGTCGGTATATGACAATGGATGCTGACCTTTAGTTATCAGATGCCTGTAAAGTTCGGATATATTTGTAAGGTTAAAGTTGCCTGCGATTGCAAGGTTTCGTGCTCTCCAATTATTCTTCCGCCACATTGGGTGGCAATACTTTATATTGTTCTTGCCAAATGTTCCGTAACGCAGATGTCCCAGGTATATTTCACCTATAAATGGCAGATTCTTCTTGGCATCCTCTGCGCTTCTGCCATTTTCGACACCGCAACTGGTATTTATCTCATTAAACACATCCTTGATGGACTGGTCGCTAGCAGAACGGACTCGACTCAGGTATTCTTCGCCAACTTCTTGATCTAGCTTAAGAGCGGCAACTCCAGCTCCATCCTGACCTCGGTTGTGTTGTTTTTCCATAAGAAGGTACAACTTATTCAGCCCATATCGCCAAGTTCCATATTTCTGTTGATAGTATGATAATGGTTTTCGCAATCTAATCATTGCAATACCACACTCGTGTTTTATTGGATCACTCATCTAATTCTAATGATTTAGGGGATACTCTAGAACTTACAAGGAAAGCTCCCGGAAAGTCCCTGTTTAATTTTTCTTTTGCTTTTGTGGCTTCAGACCTACTCTTAAAGTTACCAACACTCACTTTAAAATAGGGACTTTCCCACTCTATAAAGGACGGTATATCTGGCAACAGTGCCACACACCTAGACTTTACATTCGATGCCTTTTGTTTTGCATCTTGCCCTTGTCCTGAATATACCTGCACTCGATAGACAGCTACCTTTCTATTTTGCATCCCGTTGATATGACGCAACCAAGATTCGCTGACATATTCGGACTCGCTGATGTTCAAGCTGTTTTTGAACTGGCTTGCTTTTCCATCTTGCGCTACTGCACTCATGCTTAGCACAATGAGTAGTACCAAAGTAATTAACTTAATGTATTTCATATGTTTATTCTTTAGAAACTTTAGTATTTAGATATTGGACATTAGACAATTGATGTAGTATGCTGATAAGGCTGCTTTATTACCTAATGGACACATAAGCAAATTATCACATTATTATTGCCTGCTTGTCTAACATCTATTGTCTATCTTTTATAATCATTCTCGTATGCACAAACTTGTTCTCATGGCTCGTTTCATTGTCACTTTGACTTTGCCTCCTGCCATATTTCTTCCATCTCGGCAAGTGTCATATCCTTTAGTGAGCGTCCTTTTGCGATTGTCCTGTCTTCAAGATATTCAAACCGTTTTATAAACTTTCGGTTTGTTCTTTCGAGTGCTGTATCGGGGTCTATATTGTACAATCGAGATGCATTTATGAGGGCAAAAAGAATATCTCCCATTTCTTCTTCTGCCTTTTCTGCATCCATGTTTTCAATCTCGTTCTGAAACTCTCTTATCTCTTCTTGAACTTTATCCCACACCTGCGAACGTTCTTCCCAGTCGAAGCCGACTCCTTGCGATTTTTCTTGTATTCTTTTTGCTTTTATCGTCGATGGTAAGCCAGACGGAACTCCTGAGAGGACTCTTTTGTTTCCTCCTTTTTCCTTTAGCTTAAGACGCTCCCAGTTCTCAAGAACTTCATCACTGTTTGCGACTTGAGTCTCGGCAAACACATGAGGATGTCGGTATATCAACTTATTATTTATACCTTCAATTACATCTCGCAAGTCAAATTGGTCTTGCTCAGAAGCCATTTTAGAATAAAATAGCACATGCAACAACAAATCTCCAAGTTCTTTTTTTATTTCGTTGAAATCTTTATTGTTTATACCATCTGATAATTCGTATGTTTCCTCAATCGTAAGCGGGCGCAACGACTCAAAAGTCTGCTCCTTATCCCAAGGACACTTTTCCCTCAGCTCATCCAAGATAAACATCAAGCGTTTGAATTGTACTACAGTTTCTTCACCTTGCATAATATTCTCCAATATTAAAATACAAAAATACATACTAAAAACAACATTATCAATTCTAAATATCATTATGCCCTGTGCGTGGACTAAAAATTAGAGTATTTCCAATGTTTGTTTTGCAATAAGTACACTATCTTTGCAATATATTAATCGGTTTACTGTAAACTTTTTGTAAGATGAAGTCGAAAATAATCATATTGTTTCTAACTTTTGCCCTATTCTCCTGCACCAAAAAAAAATTGGACGTTGACATTTCAAAAATAAATATTGATTTAGAAGTTCACCGAATAGATAAAGAAATTTATCCTAAAGATTTAAGTTCTTTTTCGGATAATACTGCTCGTCTGGAGCAGCAATATCCCGACTTTTGGAATTTATATATTTATAAAGTACTTAGAATATTAGAAAATGAAACATACGATAATGAAGCTGTAGAATATGGGCTTGAGATTTTTCTGAGCGATACTGTTACTTTAGATCTAAAAAACCTTTGTAATAAAAGGTTTGGCAACTTTAAAAAGGAGGAGAATGAGCTTTCTAATGCTTTTCGACATTATAAGTACTATTTTCCAGACGGCTCTATCCCAAGCATATACACCTATCTATCGGGGCTAAATCAGTCGATAGTATCAGCAGACAGCCTTATCGGAATAGGCTTAGACAAATATTTGGGTAGTGATACTGAATATTATAATAGGCTAAATGGCGTTTACGAATATCAGATTGCGATGATGAAACCATCGCAGATACTGCCCGACGTGATGTACACGTGGGCGATAACAGAGCATGTCAGTGCAGAACAAGAAAATAATGTAATTAAGGAAATGCTTCGCTTGGGCAAGATTTATTATTTCGTTGATGCAATGCTGCCAAGCTATCCGGACTCTATAAAAATAGCTTACACCTCTAGGCAAATTGAGTTTTGCGAGAACAACGAGCGACAGATGTGGGGCTTTCTCATCGAAAATCAAGTCTTGTATTCAAACAAGCGCATTGAAATTAAGCGATACAATGATATTGGTCCTTTTACATCATCATTTGGCAAGGAGTCGCCCGGCAGAGTCGGAGCATGGATTGGTTGGCAAATTATCAGAAGCTACATGAAAAACAATCCGCAGGTAACACTACAACAATTAATGGAGAACATTGACCTGCAACAAATTTTTCTTGCATCGGGCTATGCCCCTTAAAAAAAATAGTTCCGACAATCATTATTATCGGAACTATAATTACAAGTTTGTAAGGCAGTATCGCGTTTACTTTATTTTATCTCGATTTTTGTTCTTCGAACCTGTCGTCATTCTTTCTTCCTTAGATGATAGTTTGTACTCTATGTCTTTCGTCCTAATAATTCCGTCTAAATCTTTATAACTAACAGAGAAGATTTGTCCTGTTTTCACATAAAATGGTAGAGATTCTAGTCTGAAGCTGGCAAGCCCCGACATAACAGCTCTATCAAAGTCGTCATATGCATTATGCCTCAATTCCAAATAGATAGTATCTGGCACACCTCGTGGTTCTGTTGTTCCGCCGCTAGCAAAAAGTGCAGAATCGCCAACCATGTTTATGAAGTGCATCTGATAGTCTCCTAAAAATGAGAACTCCACATTCAGATACCCGTCAGAGAACCATACTTCGCTCAGATTTATGGGATCGTTGCCAATGCTATCTGCATTTTCAGGGTTAACTTCGACAATATTCTTTGTCAAGATTCCATCAATATATATAAAATCTGCACTATATACATTGCTCTCCTCGCCTGCTACATTTTCAAGGTTTATGTATTGAACATACGCCCTTGCTCCATTGTCTAAGTCTGTCCTAGGTGTATTGTTTGCATTTATAACATTGCCCAAATCAGAATTGATCGCATTTATGTTACTATCATCATCAACAGATACTGTTCCGATAGAATAGTACACATCTTCGTTGTCATCGTTGTCGCTACATGCTGTAAACGCAACGCTTGATACAGCTAGTAGAATAAAAAATAGTTTTTTCATCTGTTTATATTTTATTTTTTTAAGTTGCCTTGCTTATCTTGCCCATTGGCAAGTGCTCCTTGTCAACAAAGTCGTACTTCTGCGTTTTTTTTCTTACAATTTCGTTCATACAACTTTTTGTTATCAATACATAGACGCAAACTATACAGATTAGTTGCGTCTTGATATAAAAAAAAAGGAGTCCCTTTTAACAGGGAGCTCCTTTTTACGTTATTAACTCATAAAATTGATTCTCTATTCTTTCTTAACATCTTCGGCAGTTATGTATCCATTTAGCATGGCATAAACAGTCAGCCCTGATATTGTTTTAATGCTGAGTTTTTCAGTTATGTTTTTGCGATGTGTTATCACGGTGTTGATACTGATATATAACTCATCGCTTATTTCTTTGTTTATATATCCTTTTGCAACTAGTTTCAGCACTTCTACCTCTCTGTCGCTCAATATGTTTTTTGACTCTGAATATTCGTTCGTGTCTGATGCTGTATTTGAGAAGAAATCTTGAAATTTCGTCAATACATCAGTTCTCTCATCATTAGCATTTACTACATATTTGGATGTAGTTATTGCTGTCTGACTTTCATCTATCAGAAGTAGTTTATCACCATACTCTTCTCCTTGCGAGTGCTTCATTAGGACTTCATAAATACTAGAACTCACTATTCGATAATCAAAGGTATCATCTGCCTTAGAGCTTATAATATCGTAGGCAGAGTTGTATTCTGCAATGTTGCCTTCCACTCCAATCACACTTAGAATAGTTCTTATTCCCAAACGAGACAGGTACTGTTCTGAGGCGACTAGAATGCTTATTGACCCTTTATTATCACTCATCTTACCGAGTCTTTAGTTTTTCTATTTTAGGGGCTATCACTCTTTCCTCTATTCGCGAGTGATTGTCTAAATCTGCTTCCAGCAAAAATATTTCAAAGAGTAAATTTCGAGTTAGCTCCGAGCTCAGCTTCGCAGGGAAGAATTTGATAATCAGATTCTTCAAATCGCTCAGTTTTGTCTCTAGCTGAGGGTGTTCGCCCGAAAAGCTATTTGCCGATGCAGCGTATATTTTTTCATCCACATCAGCCTCGTCAGACTGCAACAATAGCGAAAAAACATTCTGTTCTTCGTCTTTAAAATGCAAAATCAACTCCTGCTTATACTCCTTAAAGAAATCGTTGAGTAACTTGATGCTGACACTACCCTGCTCTCCTGACTCTTTTTCAATACTGTCAATGCATTGTTGTATCTCCGGCAACTTGTACACAAGGAAATAGTTGTGGCTTTTCTTCAGATAGTCAACGAGAAATACTGAGTTGAAGGCGATTAAATCATCCTCAGGAAAATACTCATGATTGTGGTACGAGTTGACGATAGCTAAGAAGAAGCCTGTATCAATGCCATAATCGTTGCAAACCTCTGACACCGTTTTATTTCCAAAGCCAAATTCTATACCAA
The DNA here is from genome assembly GCA_047975005.1 of Bacteroidales bacterium. Classification (GTDB taxonomy): domain Bacteria; phylum Bacteroidota; class Bacteroidia; order Bacteroidales; family Prolixibacteraceae; genus JBKEAJ01. Next base: position 50,392 of record JBKECW010000069.1, read on the forward strand.
AGCGTCCCAATACCGATATCAGTCGATAGTCCAGATGGACAAGGTCTGCCATTTTCATTTTTGCATTTATCGGAAGAAAGCTGTTCATATCTACTCAATCATTATTCGACACTGCAAAGATACGATATGCTAGATAGACAAAAGTCATAAGAAGTGATGATTTTTAGGTATTTAATTTGATGTACTCATTTATAATTTGACTTATCTCTGTTGCTCTATCCACAATCATAAAGTGCTGTCCTTTTTCTACCAGTTCTACGGGGGCTGATCCTTTCCATGGGATTATTTTGTCGTGTGTTCCGTGAATTCTTAGCAAGTTCCTAACTCTATCACAATTGTCCCAATTTACAAACTCTTTTGCTGCCCATTTAACAAAATGAATATCAGTACTATTTAATATAGCATTTAGAATTGGCAGGTTTGTTCCAAATAGAAATTTGACAAGTTTTTTGTTCGGAATAAGTAACCTAGCAGGCAGAATATCAATAATTTTCATTTTACGAATCATCCTAAAAACAAATCGCAATTCTTTTTTTGTTTCAATGGACGAAATAAGTATGGTGATATTCGGATTAAGGATCTTGCTAATTTCTACTGCCACAAGTCCACCAAAACTTACTCCAAGAATACAAAACGGCTCTGCCACGTCAATTACCTTTGAGAGGCGATATGAATACTCTTCTAGGCGTTCTCCACAAGAAGGCTCAATCCATTCAATAGGGATAAATTCACAATCGGTTTTCAAGAAGTCAAATACTCGCTTATCTGCACCCAGCCCTCCTATTCCGTAAATCTTCATTTCTATTACACTTGGTCAAACATCGAGCACAGCAAAGGCACATCGTATACACTAAAAATGCAATACCGTTTAACCGGTTTGCCTTGTTTTCTATATATAATAATACTTTTGCTTGTCAGAATACGTCAAATTTATTTTTGGGGCGTTCTTCGCGATACCATATAAAGTCACGAAGATATCGGTCTTCTTCTGACAAAAACTCTAATGGGTACAGCGTTCCTTCAACCTGGTTTATCAGTTTTATTCTGTCTATGGCTTTTTGTCTGGTCAGCCATATTACCATTTCCCCGCTTTCCACCTTATTTACTCCAAGTAGGCTTTGGTCTTCTTCTCGCATATAATATAGGGATTCGGCATTTTTTGTTACTTCCACTCTATGCATGTATCCCGAGTCTATATAGGCAACAATATCAGTCCCTTTCACTTGATTATACTGCGCTTTTAGGGTGTCGTCGATTGAGGTAATAAAGCTACGATCTTCTAGATTTACCACACTACTGCGTTCTCCCGTCTGCTTCATTTTTATGTACTTAGCCACTACCTGATGTCCTCCGTTCCACACTATTGGGTCGTATATCATTTCCATTGTAGAGTCGACTGTGTGATATATCAACGAGTCGCATACCCCCTGCACATCTTCACGATAGTAGCGCACGCCATAATATGCAACCATAATCTTTTCGCCATCGATACTGTCAGGGATTGACACTAAGGAGTCTGCATGCATAAACAGTGTGTCAGTGGCATTTGTCGAGTCGTTCTTAGTCACCAATTTCAGCAGGGCCGAGTCTGTGGCTATTGCAACATCGTCAACCTTATCATAAACTACTTTATCTGATGTAATAATAATATCTTTCTCGTTGTCCTTTATCCAAACATTTTTATCGAAATTAACTATCCCTTTTTGGTCTATGTAATGGATAAAATCTCCTTTCAAGGTTCTGGAGCTATTGTACACCACAGGGTTCTTTGTCAGTTTGGACTCGCGTGTTACGGTATTGTAGAATCCTCTTTCTGCATATATAGAGTCGTTTTATTCAAATATATCTGTTGGTCCTACTATAGAAGCGATCTTTGTTTGCGTGTTGTAGTCCAGTGTGTCTGAATATATAACAAAATCCTTGTTTGTAACGACGACATTATCGTTGAATACTGCCAGCTTCTGATTCACATAATAGGTTCCTCTAAGGCTGGTAATTTCGTTTGCGGTGTCTACAATTCGTCCACTATCGACATAGGTTGCAATATTGTTTATCATATCAAAATCTACATTGTCCGAGAACAAGGTGTCAGACTTGTTTTCCAGCCTTACGTTTTGTCTTGCATTTGCCATTTCGATGTCGCCATAATAAACGAGTGAATCCGAATAAAGAAATAAGGTGTCTCCCTGGTTTATTTGCACATTACTAAATGCCCGAACTAAGTTTGTGTCAATATAAAAATAAGCACTGTCACAATTCATAAGTGCTCCTTTATGTTCAAAGCTCACATTGCCGATACAGCGACGCGCTTTAACAAACGTCTCTGAATAATTTAGCGAATCACAATACAGTAACTTCACCAACACTTTTTCTTTTTCTCCATTATTTGGAGTATTAATGGTCTGCACATTTTGCGACATTAGTGTGCCTGCAAAAGAAATTAAAAGTAGTAGTAGATTTATTCTTAGCACTGCCTTTTTATAAAAGTTCGTTAATAATATCGTCTATAGTAATACGCTCGGCCTCGGCAACATAGTTTTTAATTATTCTGTGTTGAAGAATATTTTTAGATACAGCCTTAACGTCTTCAATATCCGGAGAATATTTCCCATGCAAAGCAGCATGCGCCTTAGCTCCTAATATCAGATACTGCGAGGCTCGCGGACCAGCTCCCCACTTGAGGTATTTTTTACTTACCGCAGATGCATTCACTCCATCAGGACGAGTAGCCGAAGCAAGACCTACGGCATATTCCAAAACACTATCGTTTACAGGCACTTTGCGCACCAAGGACTGATATTCCAGTATCTGATCTCTTGAGATTACAGGGTTTACGTCAAAAGTGTTTACCGATGTTGTATTTTTGACAATAGTTATCTCATCTGCCACCGACGGGTAGTCCAGCATTACCGAGAACATAAATCTGTCTAACTGTGCTTCCGGCAATGGATAAGTTCCCTCCTGCTCGATTGGGTTTTGTGTTGCCAACACAAAGAAAGGCTCACTTAGTTTATACTGATTACCTGTTGCTGTTACTGCGTGCTCTTGCATAGCCTCTAGCAATGCCGATTGGGTTTTGGGAGGCGTTCTATTTATTTCGTCTGCCAAGAGCACATTTGTAAAAATCGGACCTTTTATAAATTTAAAATGCCTGTTTTCGTCTAATATCTCTGCACCTATAATATCCGAAGGCATTAGGTCAGGAGTAAATTGTATTCGTTTATATTCTAGCCCTAAGGATTTAGATACGGTATTAACCAGGAGAGTCTTCGCTAGCCCCGGCACACCTATAAGCAGGCAGTGTCCTTGACTAAACAATGCCGTAAGTACTTGTTCTATGACATCATCTTGTCCATACACAACCTTTTTTATCTCTGCCTTTAGGTTTTCAAAGCTTTTTTGCAGTGAGTTAATTGCCTCTACACTACCACTATTCCCCATACCGATACACTGTTATATGAAATATTATTCTTTATTTTATCCAGTTTTTATATTTGAACTGACATGTCTGATACAATGGGTCGATTGTTATGTATGTCTTCTTCTGACGCTCGCTAATCCATTGCCCCATAACTTCTTCTTTTTTCTTCGACAGGTAGTACTCGCTTAGTAATACATAGTCGTCCTGCAAATTTGCTTTGTGAGCAGATATTTTATTTTCAAGTTTGATTATCTTGTATGTTGCTTGTCCGTTCGTCTTGTCAATACTATAGAAGGGGTCTGAAATTTCGCCTATTTTCATATCTGCCAGCACTTTGCTGTCTGTTCCGTCGATATCTGTCAGTACCAAACCCGATTCCATGTTCCGCCCTAGAACCAGCCCGCCATTTACTCGTGTGTTCTTGTTAGTCGAATACATGATTGCGGCATCTTCAAATTTCATATCTCCTTTTCTGATTTTTGTGCTTAAGCTATCTAAGATCTTTTCTGCCCTTTCTAGCTCCTCGGCAGAAGGCTTTGGCAGCAATATTATGTGTCTAGTGTTTATAAGGTCGTTCTTCCTTTCTATAACCTGAATAAGGTGATAACCAAATTCGCTTTTCACTACGTTAGACACCTTGTCTCCTTTTAGGTTAAATGCTACATCTGCGTATTCTTTGTCCAATTGACCTCTGCCCAAGAATCCTAGCTCTCCTCCTTTTTGTGCTGTACCATCTTGCGAATATAAAAGTGCGATAGTCTCAAAGGAACGCTCGCCGCTTTCTATTTGTTTTTTAAAGTTGCGAAGTCTGGCTTTAATCTTGTTCTCCTCGTCTAGAGTAATCTCGGGTTTTCTGACAATCTCTCTATACTCTATTTTGTCTGACACCTCTGGCAGGTCATCATGGTCTCCCTCTTTGTAAAAGTGGCGTACCTCTGCCGGAGTAATAGTTACATCTTTTAGAACCTTCCTATTCATCTCCTGTGTATATAGCATTGTCCTAATGTTCAATCTTAGTTCCGAGCGAATATGAGCAATTGGTTTTCTAAATTCTTTTTCTACCGCTTCTACTGAGCCTAGGTAGTTGACAAACTGATTAATCCGGTCTTCTAGCGACTGGTTAATTTGCTTGTCTGTAATTTCTATTGTTGAATCTAGTTCTGCCTCTGCCATCAGCAATTTCTCGGTCAGGAGTTCTTCAATAATCTCACACTTCAAATCTCCGTCGCTAACACGACCAGTGCTCTTCTCGGCAAGAAATCGAGTTTCAACATCTGATTTCAGAATTATCTCATTTCCTACTACTGCCACAACTTGGTCTATAGAGTTGTCTTGTGCATTCAGCGTTCTTGTACAAACAAGCAACAACAGAACTATTGCTAATCTACCCACCCATCTAATTGTCATAAATTTCAGCTTTTTTATTTTTTACTGCATTGACGTACGTACGTCTCTCTAAATCTTCTATATGTTTTTTCTTCTTCTGATACCTCAGAAGCTCTTTTATGTTTTCATTATAATACACTAACGGAGCAATCTCGCCTTTATTCCATGTATCTTGGATATACAGTATAGAACATCTACCTTCGTTGTTATTTTCGATGCGGGAATAACCCCGCAAACTACTGTTATTAGCGTACTTAGGAAAGAATACTCTTACTTTGCCAGCCGACATAAAAATCGGTATTTTTATATCGACACTAAAATCAACGATATTGTTACACATATCGAGAGCCTCTTTATAGTTTTGGTCTCCTCCCATTCGCAATTTGCGCAAAATAGGTTGCATTTGTGATGTTTTGGCTACGGGATATGAAATATACGCCCCTTTTGCGAGATAATCTTCTAGCCGAAAGTCGTTCTTGTTGAGAGCGTAAAAACTCTCGATCTCGTCATTGCTGATATTTACTTTGAGGCTATCGTGCGCAAACAAATTATTTTTGTAGGCCGAAAGGACTATCTGTTTCACATAGGCGTCTGTCATTCGACGAATCTGATCAGCAGAAATAACCTTGTCAGACATAGCCATATCAAACAACAATTGGTCTTGAATCCACTGTTTAACAAACAGTTCTTTTCTTGCATTATACGCAAAAGAATCTTCGGTGGCAGAGCGAGTAAGATAGTAATCTAAGTCGCTGTCTGTCAACAGCACGTTGTCAACGCGCGCAACTACCCCATCTTCTCGGCTATAGTTAAATTGACTCCAATCACAGGAACAAAGCACTACCAAAATCAGTAGACTTATAAATACAGAGCTTTTATTTATGTTCTTTATTAGTTCTATCATGTTCTTAAAGGTGATACTCCCGTGTTCAGAATAAATTTATTTTGCTTAAACGATTTCAAATTATCGCTCCCGCTATAACACACTCCTTTCCTTATGGAGGTCGAGAGTTTTTCCATTTCCTTCAATAAAAATTCCTCATCACATTTATCGGCATTGTCTACCACGCTATTGAGCCACAATGCATCTACACCTGTGGCCAAAGACTTGACAACATTCCCCTCGTTCTTTAAGCCTCCTGACAGCAGCAAGGAAATATCTGAGTGTTTTACTGCTTTAAATACGCCATAAATTGCAGATGGGAGCGGAACTCCTACGCCTATCTTGTTGTTGACTTCTTTCACCTTGTTGCCAACTACAATTCCGTCTACTCCTGTCAACAGAATATCGGTTGCACCTGCCGATGTTGACACATTTTCTACCAACACCTCCAAATCAGGAAAATCCAACTTAAGGTGTTTTAACTCCTCCAATACCCACTTCGAGTGAGGATGCTCATACTCTATAATAACCGCATTTACGCCAACCTCGTTTAACGCTCTAATCTCTTCCGCAATATTGTCTGAGGGAGCAACCTTTGAGGCTATTATCAGAGACTGGTCTTCAACCCTGCTAGACAAGGGGTATTTTTCATACTCCTCTATTACAGAAGCACTTGAACTCCCGACAATTTCTTTGGTGTCTGGATCTATAACCAAAGCGTACTTATGTTTTTCTATGGATGTCTTGAATTGTTCTAATTTTGAATTAGCGTTTATAACACAGCCTTCTATTTTGTATTTAGAAGGCAAGTCAACAACCTTACAGTTCTTATATTCACTGGGCAACGAGGCGAGTCCATCCACAAAATATTTAAACTTGTCGTCGTCGTCGAGTACTATCGTACGAGCTCCTTGCATTTTCTCGTAAAGTCTTGTTACATGCGACATCTCTGTATCTTCGCACACACAAAAGAAATAAGAGGAATACTTGCCCTTGTCTCTTTTCAGTGCCTTTATACAGTCTACCCTAGTTTTTAGGTCTAGATTGCTCCCTAGCACTCCCACTCCTCCGTGTCGGGCTGTAAACTTCACCAGCTGTATATTCTGAAAGTTGTTAACCTCCAAAACAAATGGCCGCAGCAGAGTGTATCTTCTTGAAAACCGCGCAGATATATCAACATCCTCGTATCTGATTTTGCTATACGCAGGAAGAATCGACACTCTATCAAAGTCTATTCCCTCACTAACTATTTTTTCAGTAATAAACGACATTGGCAATTTTATGACAATTCAATCGGACAAATTTACAAAAAAGAATAATTATATAATAGGCTATTTTAATTTTCCTCCACAATTATGGCAATACTTTGCTCCTACAATATGCCCCTCGACTCCGCAGCCAATACATGGCAACGACTTCTCGGATGCCTTGTTTTCTTTTTTCATTACATTTGCTGTTACAATACCTGTCGGGACTGCTATTATTCCATAACCCATTATCATCACAAACGAGGCAAGGAATTGCCCCAATGGCGTTCCGGGCGAAATGTCGCCATAACCGACGGTTGTAAGAGTAACAATTGTCCAATAAATTGCAGTTGGAATACTAGTGAATCCGTGTTCTGGTCCCTCTATTACATACATCAATGAACCTATAAATACAGTGCTTATAAGGACAAAGTACATAAAAACAAGAATCTTGCCTCTGCTGGCATACAGAGCCTCTCGCAGGTGTATCGACTGCCCGGTAAATTGAGGATGATTTAGTATCTTAAACAAGCGAACCAAACGAAACGCCCTTACAATAGCCAAAACACTCGACCCCGTTATTATCAATGACAAATACATAGGAAGCACTGCTATAAAATCAACAATGCCGTACAGACTAAAAATATATTTACGCGGATTGTCGACCGATATTATTCGCAAGATGTACTCTACAGTAAAGAAAATAGTAATAAGCCACTCGAAAAACACTATTACACTGTGATATTTGGCGTCAATACTTTCGACTGTCTCTAGCATTACAGCAATAACACTAAGCAAGATTACCCCCAACAACAGCAAGTCAAACAGTCGACCGGCCCTAGTACAGGTTCCGTATATTACGATATTAATCGTCTTTCGCAGTTTCTCCCACTTTGTTTTTACCACCTCATATTTTTTTCCGCAATCACTACATTTACAAAAAACAGCAAGTGCAACACATTTTCACTGTATATCAAAGACTTATCACCGACAAAACGCCGTAATGATCAGAGTTAAAGAATCCTCCTTCAGGATCCTCCTTTACTATTCTAGACTGTTGAGTCTTCAACCCTTCGCCACGATAATAAACAAAATCGATACGGTCTAGAACCTTCCACTCTGCCTCATAGCCCCAAGTTATTGCCAAATCGTTGGTCGGGTCATTATTTACCTCTCTATATGTGTCAACATATCCCTTGTCTGCCATGAGCTTGCTAGTCGGCCATTCTACCACCATATTGTAATGTTTGTCTTTTGTGCTTTCAACCCAATCAAGATGTGAACCCGAATTGAAGTCGCCACCCATTATCACAGGCATGTCGTATTCGCTTTGCAGGCTGTCTACTATTTGTGTTATTGCCTTTAGCTCTGCAAATCTTGTAGCATATTCGCCTGCAACCAAGGAGTCGACAGTAAGCGAATCAAGGTTAGAAAAATAATCAGGAAGCCAATGAAGCCATACATTAACACACAATAGCTTTTTGCCATTGAAGTCTATTATTGCAGCATGAGAATTGGAGGGTCGAAACATCTTTATATCCTTTACAATGGGGTACTTGCTGTGGATAGACAGGTTTGGACTAGATCTTACCGAATATGGGAAGCCAGCCTTCTTGGCACTCTCCATTCCGCAGCAATAAGTCTCCTGCATGAATAGAATATCAGGATCTGCATCTTGTATAACCTTAACTGTCTGAACTGTATTTGCCGAATCCTTAGGATAGCCGTCGGCTCTAGTGCCGTGAAGACCTCCATGCCAAATATTCCATGTCATCACCTTAATCTCAGGAGAGTTTTTTTCTGTACACTGCACAAATGTTAGAGCGACAAATAACAAAAGTATAATTCTATTCATAACAATTTAATATAATTTTATTTTACAACAACATTAATGTATTACCCTGATTAGAGTTTGTCTACAAAGTCAAAAAAACTTGTGTTATACTCCTTTGCTCACTATCCGCCAACTCAAACAAGACTCTTAATATTCAGAACCTTGCAAGGCTTGCTTTTTAGCTCCCTATCTCATAAAGCATGACATTACGGGCAAACTCTAAATTAGTAATCACAAAAGTAGTAAAAATATTCAGATTATTTATTTGGGGGAAATAAGAATGTTTGAAATATGCTAGTACATATAATTCACCCTCTTAGCTGATAGTCTAAATAAATAAATGTACATTTGTAGGAATTTTTAAATAATAATAGTTATGTCGCAAAACGTAGAAGTCATATTGGGCAAAGGGACTAATGCCCTCTCTTTTGGAATGACAACAAAAGAAGTAATATCAATTTTAGGCAAAGCCGACGAAATAGAAAACATGTGCTTAGAAGAAGATTCTGACGAACAATCCGAAGTATGGCATTACGATGACTTGGGACTTACTCTAACCTTCGACGACATTGACACATGGGTATTAACCTCAATATCTTCCAGTGCACAGACAACTACACTCAACAACACTAGCCTGATAGGAATGTCAGAAGATGATATAATGAAGTTAATCGAAGACAAAATACTTGCCGTAAACGAAGGCATTGAAGTGTTTGAAAATTTTGCCGACGACATCCCTGATGCTAAGATGATTAGTTGTCCGGACAACGAAATCAGCTTTTGGCTTGATGCCGATGGTGTAATAGAGGTACAATGGGGTGTACTGTTTGAAAGTGACGAAGAAACAATAAAGTGGCCATCCTAAACAAAACACCATCATGATTATCAACTCTTTCTTAGACAATGACTTGTACAAATTCACCACTATGCATGCCATTTTAAAAAAGTTTCCGGCAGCATGGGTGAGATACGAATTTATAAACAGGGGCAACACTGCATTTCCCGAAGGATTTGCTGAAAAATTAAGAGAAGAGGTAAAATCAATGGAGCGACTTTACCTGAGCGAAATTGAAGAAGCTTTTATTACCCAAAGGTGCTACTTCTTCCCTCCGAATTTTATCGATATGCTTCGCAATTTCAGATATAATCCGAGAGAAGTACACATAACTCAGAATGGTGGCGAATTGGAAGTATATATAGAAGGACTGTGGTACAGAACAGTATTATGGGAAGTGCCGATAATGGCGATAATTTCTGAGTTATACTTCAAAGAAACAAACCAACACCCCGACAACAAATGGCAAGACCGAACAATTGAGAAAGCCAAGAGGCTGAGCAACATAGGTGCAAAATTCTCCGAATTTGGCACTCGCCGCAGGTTCTCCGGCGAAATTCACAACAATGTGGTGGAACTGCTAAAATCCCATTCTAATGGAAGTTTTACAGGCACCAGCAATGTGCTTTTTGCAATGCAGCACAATACTAGTGTCATTGGTACACACCCACACGAGTGGTTTATGTATCATGGTGCACATTTTGGATACCGCATTGCAAACGAAATGGCTCTCGAAAACTGGTCAGAGGTCTATCAGGGCGCACTAGGTATAGCCCTTACCGACACATATACATCAAAAAACTTCTTTCAGCAGTTTAAGCTAAAGCATGCCAAACTATTCGACGGCGTGCGTTGGGACAGTGGCGACCCAATTGAATTTACTGACAACGTCGTAAGACACTACGAAGCCTTGCGCATCGACCCTAAGACCAAAACCATAATTTACAGCGACTCCTTGAATATAGAGACTGTCGAACGCATAGAAAAACATGCAAAAGATAAAATAAGAACAGCATACGGGATTGGCACATACTTTACTAATGATGTCGGCGTAAAACCTTTAAATATCGTTATAAAGCTGTTTCAAGTGCGTCCTCGAGATTACGACACACCCATACCTGCAATAAAGCTATCGGATGTGGACGGCAAACATTCAGGGGATTTGGAGGAAATAGAAATTTGTAAACGTATAATATGCAAAAACAACAGCCTCGTTAAGTAATATTAGTAACAGGCATTTTATCACATGCCTTGAAGGAATCTGATTAAGACACAATATGACAAACGCTATTTTTGACGCAAAACAAAGCACAGCAAACATCAGACAACTGTTTGAAAACTACTTGACAAAATCTAAGCTCAAGTCAGTAGTGGTGGGCGAATCCGGAGGTATAGACTCTGCCTTGACCACTGTCTTGGCAAGACCAGTATGCAGAAAACTGGGAGTCAAACTAATAGGCTGTAGTATTCCTATCGAAACAAACACAGGAGCTGAAATAAGCAGAGCCAAAGCAATTGGCGAGGCTTTTGCCGACATATTCACCGAGAAAGACCTAACCACCAACTATCTGGCACTAAGAGAAGGCATTGTATATCCAAGTGAGGACACAAGCGAATTTGCTTGCAAAATCCGCCTAGGAAACATCAAAGCACGAATGAGGATGATATTTCTTTATCACACTGCTTCCCTAAATGGAGGCATGGTTATGTCAACAGACAACCTCACCGAGCTTCTGCTAGGATTTTGGACCTTGCATGGCGATGTAGGCGATTACTCATTATTTCAATACCTATGGAAACACGAGATATACGAGGTTGCCAAATATCTGCTTGCAGAAGAGCTGACAGACAGCACTGAAAAATCGGCGCTAGAAGCGTGTATCAACGCTCAGCCAATGGACGGATTGGGCATCACAAATACGGATCTGGACCAGCTCGGAGCAGCGACATATCACGAGGTAGACCTAATTCTAAAACGCTACCTAAAACTAAAGCACTTAGAGAAAAACATCGAGAGCGAGCTGCTGATGCACCCGGTCGTACAACGGCATATCAAATCTCAATACAAGCGCGAAAATCCATACAACGAGGCACGCGAGTTAATAACCGATGCTCCGTTATTTTAATAACAAGACATAATCATAACGATGCAGGATAAAATGACTGTTGGATTAATATCTATTGCCTAAATCTAATATATATATAATGAAAATAGCACTAATAGGATACGGAAAGATGGGAAAGGCTATCGAACAGATAGCCCTGGAAAGAGGACATGAAGTGATACTAAAAATAGACCTTGACAATCAGAATGACAACACTCCCGAAAATCTAAAAAAAGCGGATGTGGTAATAGAGTTTACTATACCAAAAACTGCCCCCGACAATTATAAGAAATGTTTTGACGCAGGCGTGCCTGTCGTTAGCGGCACAACCGGTTGGCTAGAGCAATGGGACGAAATAATAGCTTACTGCAAGTCCAAAAACGGCACTTTCTTTTATGCCTCAAATTTTAGCATCGGCGTAAATCTATTCTTCAAGATTAACAAAGAACTTGCCCAACTGATGAAAACTCATTCCGAATACTTGCCGTCTATCGAGGAGACTCATCACATACACAAGCTGGACGCACCAAGTGGAACAGGCATAACTATCGCCGAAGGCGTGTGCGAGGCTTACGGCAAGAAATGGGCACTATCAGAAGACATTACAAACGACAACAACGACACTATTCCAATCGTTTCAAAGCGAGAAGGAGAAGTGCCGGGCGACCATAGTGTTACCTACGACTCAGATATTGATTTCATAAAAATAGAGCATAGCGCTAAAAGCCGCAAAGGATTTGCTTTCGGAGCAGTTTTGGCGGCAGAATACGCAAATGAAAACAAAGGCATTTTGAATATGAACAAAATGCTGAATATTTAAATTATAAAAAGATAGACAATAGATGTTAGACAAGCAGGCAATAATAATGTGATAACTTGCTGATGTGTCCATTAGGTAATAAAACAGCCTTGTCAGCGCACTGCTTAGAGCATACTGCATATACATTAACCGTCTAATATCCAAACACTAATACATCTAAAACAAAGACAAATGAAAAACATATTTAGTTTTTTTAAAAATCCTTGGTTTAAATTTATCTTCTGGGGCTTTCTGTATCTGCTACTTGTTATATGGATGCAAAACCTCTGGTTGCTGCCGGGACTAATAATTATTTTTGATTATCATGTTACGAAAAAAGTAAATTGGACATTCTGGAAAAAACGAAAACCTAAGGGCCATAAATATTCAACAACAACAGAATGGGTAGATGCATTAATATTTGCTGTCGTAGTGGCATATTTTATCAGAATGTTCTTTGTCGAACTATATGTTATCCCCACTCCATCCATGGAGAAATCTTTACTTGTTGGAGACTACCTTCTTGTCGGCAAATATAACTACGGAACAAGAATGCCTAACACTCCTTTGGCTATTCCGTTTATGCACAATACAATACCCGGCACTGATTCAAAATCATACAGTGAGCTTATAAAAAAACCATACAAAAGGCTTGTAGGACTTGAGAAAATTAAAAATAACGACATAGTGGTGTTCAACTTCCCCGAAGGCGACACCGTTGCACTGAAAGCCTCAAACATGAGCTACTATCAGCTGGTCAGAGAACTAGGGCATCAAAATGTTTGGAACAATCCGGACCGCTTTGGCAAGGTTATAAGCCGCCCTGTCGACAAACGCGACAACTACATCAAAAGGTGTGTAGCCATACCCGGCGACGAGTTACAAATAAAGCAAGGAGTGCTATATATAAACAACGAGGTAAACCATGTTTACAATGGCATCCAAAACCGCTATTTTATAAAATTCAAACAAGGACAAACAGTCCAACTTCACGACCTAAAAAAAATGGGAGTCGAGGATGCCAGCGTGCTAAAAGACGCAAGTGGCTTTATAGCCAGCCTATCAGAAGAGCAAAGAGCTAAGATAGCCAATATTCCTGCCGTCGAAAAAATCGAAATATACTATATAAATGCAGATTCATACGATGCTTCAATATTTCCTCACGATCAGCGATTCTCTTGGAATCATGATAACTTCGGACCACTAAAAATTCCGGCAAAAGGCGAAACAGTAGCAATCTCGCAAGATAACATCTCAATATATCGCAGGATAATATCTGTGTATGAGGCTAATACACTAGAGGAGCGAGACGGAAAGATATTTATAAATGGAGAGGAAGCCAATTCATACACCTTCAAGATGGATTACTATTGGATGATGGGCGATAACCGCAATAACTCTCTGGACTCTAGATACTGGGGATTTGTACCCGAAGACCATGTAGTAGGCAAGGCTCTTATGGTAGTATTCTCAAAATCAGCCAAAAATGGAATCAGATTTAATCGTATTATGAATGTAATACACAACATGGATTAATCATAAAATAAATGCTATGAGAACAGGTACAGTGCTTTTAATTCTTACACTCATTTCTATTATAATTTTTTCAATTCAGAACTCTACCGATGTGGATATAAACTTCTTATATTGGTCTAGCTCTTCAATATCCTTAGCTTTGCTAATTATTATTTGTGTGATATTGGGGATACTTATAGGAATGTCGTTTTATGTCGCCAACTCGATGAAATTGCGAAAAGTGAGATCCTCGCTAAAAAAAGAAATTAAAATATTGGAAGCTCAGATTGACGCGCTAAACAAAGGCTTGTATAGCAGTCAACACAAAGCTGTCGAGGAGTCTATCGAAGAAACAGAGACACAAAGTAACGGAGGCTCTTTCTTTGATGCCTAAGCCTAATTTCATTCGATGATATATTCTACGGCATACCTACCTAATATAGCGTATTACTCGGCCTTATTGGCTGACGACAAGCCATACATGGAGGTACACGAGAACTTTGTGAAACAAACGCACCGAAATCGTTGCGATATACTAGCTGCCAACGGAGTGCTCAAATTGATCATTCCGGTCGAACACGCCCGAAGTAAAAAAGTTAATATCAAGGATGTAAAGATAGCATATTATGAGTCCTGGCAGAAGCAACATTGGCGCAGCATTGTCTCTGCTTATTCCTCATCACCATTTTTTGAATACTTTGCAGACGATTTGCAAGCCTTCTACGAAAAGGAGTATAAATACCTCTACGATTTCAACTCAGACCTTGCAAAAGTTATCAACGAACTAATAGGCACAAACATCTCCTTAACAGAAACAAAATCATACGACAAAGACAAATATCTAGACGACAAAGAACTAATAAATTCATCAAAAGGAACTAACATATCCCTCAAGGAATATCCTCAGGTGTTCGATTCTAAGTTTGGTTTTGTAGAAAACCTAAGCATCATAGATCTAATATTCAACATGGGAACGGAGACTAAAGACTACCTTACAAATCGGGATGATTGACCTGCCTGCCGTCAGGTGGTAGGATAAGCTATTCTACACTTATGTTTTGCTATGCAATAACGGAAACAGTCCACGCCTGCGACATGCAAGGCGTAATGTTTTTAGAATTGCGACGGATTATCGCAATTCTAAAAACAAAGTAACAAAAATTGGCACACAAATTTCAAGTACAACACCATTGACGATAGCAAGCAGAGCAAACTCTTTGCCGCTGACTTGTATTATTATGGGTAGAGAGGTGTCCATACTTGTTGCTCCGGCAGAAGTTATCGGAGCCAGTTTACCAAAGTATTTCACCATAATCGGAGCAAACAGCAATGTAAGTATCTCTCTAGACATATTGGACAATAGGGCCAGCACTGCCAACTTCTCGTGCCCTGCTTCGGAAATTAGAATGCTCGACAGAGAATAATATGCAAACCCGGAACCAATGGTCAAAGAATCGACAACACTCAGTCCCTTCATAAAAAAACTCAGTACTACACAGCCTATATAAGTACCTAGCACACACACAGCAGGAGGCACAAACACCTTAAAATCTATATTCCTAAAAGCCTCTTTGATTTTACTGTCGACGGCAACAGAAAAACCAACAAGAAACATCAGTACAAAAAGTATATACTTACTGTAATTGCCTACAGGTACTTGCTGAGGCAAAAAGTCAATATATCCAAACAGCACTCCAATAGCAAAAAACAATATTATAATTATGCTATTTTTCATTTCTGCTTGAAAACTTTTGAATACACAATTTTTGCCAGAATGATGCTCCCAAATATACCAAATACAGATATGAGCAGAGACTGCAAGCCTAAGCTATGAAGGTTGTTGACGACCTCATCATTGCTACCGACCGAAATCCCCAATACAAAAAGCAATGCGTATATTACTATCGTAATAGATTTTGAGATATACTTCTCTTTCAACTCTATAAATCGCGAGACTATTGTCCCACAAAGCACACCAAATCCCAATATTGCTAAGACTTCAAACATATTATCAAACTTTAAGGCGAAGATACAACAACACTCACACCTATAAGCAGAAGTTGTCAGATTAATTGCTTTTTTATAAGAATATCACTGTTTGGCAGTATCGCAAAATTGCCGGCAAACCATCCGTCAGCACTCTTTCGAGCCTTTCAAATCTTTTAGTGCACAGGGAGTTGCACAATCTACACAAGCGTTCTTCTCTGTTTTTGCTTTTGGGGCAAAGAGTTTGTATATTTTATAGATTGCCACTGCTCCTGCCGTAGCAATTATCAAATAGACCAATATAGCTTGTATATCCATTAGGCGACTATCCACAAGGTTATCAAATACGACAAGTAGGACAAAATCCACGCCAAAATGGTGGTATAACCCGCAGCGAACAAGGCGTATTTCAATCCTGCTTCTTTAACAATAGTAATAATCACACTTATGCACGGAAAATATATCAGCACAAACACCAGTAGAGCGATGGAGCTCTGCGGAGTAAAGACTTTTTCTCCTTTCAGGCGTCCGGTGTCATGGGTAGACTCTGCCAGTCGGGCTCTAAGTCCCTCGTCGTCGCCATCATCCACTTTATACAACACTCCCATTGTCGACACTACCACCTCTTTGGCAACGACACCCGACAAAAGTGCAACAGTTATATTATCGTCAAAACCCATTGGTTCAAATATAGGCTGCATTGTACGTCCCAACTTATTCATATAGGACATGTGTTCAATTTCTGTTCCGTCTGCTGCAATATTACTCTCCGAGGGGCGAGGAAAATAATCCAATGCCCAAACTATGGTAACGGCAACAAGCACCACGGTTGCAATTTTCCTGATATAAATCCAAGTTTTATCCCATGTATATCTAAGGACATTGCCGAGCAAGGGTTTACGATATGGTGGCAGTTCCATTACAAAAGGCAGATCCTTGCTTTTCAGAAAAAACTTATTCAATAACTTAGCAGTTACAAATGCCAATATCAATCCTCCAAGATACAATGCCACCACCAGACATCCCATTGACAACGAAGTGAGTATGCTCGCCGTCGCTGCCGAGAAGTGTGGAGAGAAGTAGTTTGTCAGCATGGGGCTGAAAACGGTGTATATTATCAGCATATATACAGGCAGTCTCGCCGTACATGACATAAACGGAATTACAAGCATGGTCAACAGCCTTCCTTTTCGGCTACGTATGGTGCGAGTCGACATTATCGCAGGGACGTTGCAACCGAAGCCCATCACCAGCGAGATAAATGAGTTGCCATGCAGTCCTAAGGAGTGCATAGTCTTGTCCATAATGAAGGAAGTACGGGCAATATAGCCGGAGTCTTCAAGAAAAGACAAGCACATAAATAGTATTGCAATGTTTGGAACAAAGACCAAAACGCCCTCAATTCCGCCAATAACACCGTCTACAAGAAAATCTTTCAGTATTCCGTCCGACATCGTTTTGGCAATAAAATCACCTATCATGCCCATGCCACTTTCAATAAGGCTCATAGGATATGCACCAAGCGTAAAGGTAAGGAGGAACACCAATCCCATAATCAGTGCCAATATCGGAAAACCCCAAGCCTTGTGCAGCAATATCTTGTCAATTCTAGACGACTTTTCTTGTATGCGCAGTTTCTCGTTGTGCTTATATGTCTCCCTCAATGCTCCTGCAATAAAGGCATAGCGCATGTCGGAGATATAGTTGTTCACGTCGCCGTTAGGACATGCTCCCTTTACCTTGTCGTATTCGCTGCCTACGACAGACATTATTTTTTCATAGCATCCATCATTCTTAAGGAAGTCTGCCATTTTGGAGTCTTTCGACAGTAGCTCCAGTGCCACAAAACGCCCCGACACACGTGCCGAAATTGTCTCGCATACCGACAGTTCCTTTCTGATTTCAGTAATTGCTTTTTCTACATCCTGTCCGTAGTTTATGTGTATATGCCTGATACTGTCCGACTTATCCTCGTAAGCATCCACCACACTGCTAGCTAAATCTCTGATACCTTTATTTTCGAGTGCTGATGTAGGTACGATAGACACTCCCATAAGTTTAGCAAGAGCATCATGATTTAGCGTATCATTATTTTCTTGGAGTTCGTCGTACATATTGAGAGCCACGACAATTTTCAAGTCCATGTCAATCAGCTGAGTAGTAAGGAAGAGATTGCGTTCGAGGTTTGAAGCAACAACCGTATTGATTATAACATCCGGCGTTTCGTTTGCTATAAAGTCCAAGGCTACCTTTTCCTCAGGCGAATACGAGGACATGGAGTAAACACCCGGCAAGTCGGTGATAGTTATTGAGTAGCCTTCGTACTCAATGGTTGTACTAGTCATTTCGACGGTAACACCGCTATAATTTCCTATCTTCGCTCTTTTGCCTGTAAGTCTGTTATACAAAGAGCTCTTGCCACTATTGGGGTTTCCTACTAGGGCAACTTTTATTTGCTTACTATCTTTGGCTATAAATTTTGGTTCTTTATCGACCCCTACCGAGCTGACAACATCGTTGGGTACAAATTCAGCCTCTTCAACAGGTATAATTTCCACCATTTCTGCCTCGCTACGGCGTATTGACACCTTGCTGTCCATCAGTTCGTAGACAACGGGACCTTTAAAGGGGGAATCTTGCAGCGGTGTTATTTTCTTACCTTTCACAAAGCCCATTTCAATAATACGGCGACGGTAAGAGCCATATCCACTGACTTTTACGATTATATATGATTTATTAAGTTCTGCCTGCGATAGTTTCATTCTTCCTTATTCTTATAACCTACAAAGGTAGTAATCGTCGCCTACCCTTATGTCATCATTTATAATGATTTTACAGCTGTCCGCCCACGCCTTTAAACTTTTCGACAAAAGCCGCTATTCTCTGAAAAACGCTTTGTTTTTTGCTTAGATATTGCGGGTTTAAGGGGCTCATCTTCGGCAAAATCTCATTGAGAGCAATGCCATTTTCTGATGCGTGTCCCCGTTTTAATGACACGCTGATATATCGTTTTGCTGCATCTTCGTTCAAATGCTCAGCGGTTATCAACTCCGATGCCTCGTCCTTCTGTTTGCCCTGTGCATAGGCATAGAATGCGTCTAAGATACTTGCCCTATCCTCAATCGTATCGAGCTCGGTGCCATTGATAAAATCAACTATTAGGCTCTCTTTTGCCCTGTTGCCGATACTCGCACGAATAACTCTACGTATATCTTCTATCAGAGTAGCTTTATCTTTGATTTTCTTCTTTTTCTCAAAAATCAGTTCAAGGATATAATCTAAATTTATCTCTTGCGATTTCAGCAGGTCTACTTCAAAGACCACATCATCCCAATCGATTTTCGACTCTTCCGACTCTTCACCGTCTTTCTGACGACGCAGCCACTCCCGAATATCATTATAGGTAGAGCGGTAATCTTGAATTGCACGTTCTGTCGGGACATCTATGTTTTTCATCTCTGCAATATCCTCATCGCTTACAAAATGAGTTTCTTTAAACGCCTCAACAGCTTCCGGATTATTCAAATCTATCTGTTGAAGTGCTTTAAGCTGATTGAACTCATCGTAGTTTTGCAGGATATTTTCAACACGCAGGTACTCTCCAAAGAGCTTTACGAACGCTTTTTTATCCTTCTCCCTTTCGATAGAGTCTACATTGGGGAATTGCTCATTCAGCTCGTTTACTATTTCTACATATCCGCGTCGGGCTTCGCCTGTTACAAGATCGGTAAAGCCTTTCAAGTATTCCTGATAGCTCTTCTCAAGGATTACATTTGTGGTATTGCTGTCGCCAAAAAGGGTGATGGCATCGATGGTTGCTTGCTCTAAATCTCTGAAAGTAACAATATTGCCAAATGTTTTAGTAGCATCATAGATGCGATTAGTGCGCGAATAGGCTTGTATCAGCCCATGATAGCGTAGGTTTTTATCAACAAACAAAGTGTTGAGGCAAGGGGCATCAAAGCCTGTTAGGAACATTCCAACCACAATCAG
>JBKECW010000070.1:0-5307 GCA_047975005.1 Bacteroidales bacterium
CGCAGGCACGTTCGCGACTTATCTCCTCTCGCATATAAATTCAATTATCAGTGAAGAAGATATTTGTGAGATGTGTCATTTACACTCTGTATCTCAACTGATTTATTGATATATTTAAGTCTTCATCAGAAATTGATTCGCTTAGTTAATAAGTTGCTTCGGCATAGATTAGTAGAGTCTCGGCATAACGTATAAACATCCAGTCTATATACGAGCGTTGATTTACCCAATCGGCAGGATACGCATACTTCTTAAACAAAACTCCCGATAGAGATGAGTAGATAGTCGGAACCCATGGTGCATTTTCCCCCTTAAGATCATCACCTCTTTTGAGAATGACAGAAGTTAGACGAGGATCCCGATTCTCAAATTCCGATGAGTACTCGGTAAATCCTTGAAATAACGGAGATTTGTCAATTGGTAAGCCATCGGTGCATAAGTAAGAATCCATTAGCTTGCGTGTTGCGCATGCTCCTCCTTGTTCCAGATTACGGTTATTAAAAGATGCTATTTGGTTAGCTTCGCTAATACCATATTCATGAGCTAATATGGTCTCATCACTGCCTTCTCCGTCATATAGAAATAGGCTGGTGTAATTATCATAACCATTCCCCTTTGCTGCATATAACGAATATTCCTGACTGTCCATCACTTTTTTTGCAGCATCTCTGGCTATTGTGAGAAGTTCCTGCTCATACCCATAGCCATGAAACTTAGATCTCGTTCCCTCATACAGCGCAATGCGAGCTTTCAAGGCGTTTGCAGCACCTTTTGTAAGTCGCCCTTTAGTTACCGATGCCTTGCTAGGCAGCTTATCCGCAGCAAAATCCAAATCAGCAAGTGCTTTATCTATCACAACCTTTCTGTCATCACGGGGTGCGAACAGTTCTTCACTGGTTATATCCAAAGTTTTAAGTATAAGAGGGACGTCTCCATATGCCTTCACCAATGTATAATACTGAAGCGCACGAAAGAAACGAGCTTCTGCCTCTAAGCTAGCCTTAGTTCCCAAATCCACTGTTTCAAGTTTCTCAATGATGTTATTAGCAGCACGTATAACCTCATAAGAATCACCCCAAGGACCAAAGCCGGAGGTGGGTTGATAAGTTCCGTCACTTATGTTGTTTGTTGCATTTCCTACTTGGATGTCGCTTTGGTTATCATCGTTATATCTATTCCACCCGGGGACAGAGCGGTATAAAGAATTCAAAGCCTGTATAAAGTCTCCTTCTGTTTGCCAATACTGATTATCCGACAAATCCGATTCCGGGAAGCGATCCAAGTCGCAAGAGAAAAGGGTAGCGATAATCATAGACAATATTATATAATTAAATTTCTTCATGGTTTCAATCTATTAAATTATGAATATATTCTTAGAATGTTACATTAAGTCCGAAAGCATATCCTCTGGTGAAAGGGTAGCGGAAACCGCTTCCTTGCTTCATCTCCGGGTCATAAATATCAAGAGTCTTTGTTCTTTCCCACAAATCTTCTCCTGTGAAGTACACGCGAACCTTATTTATCCCTGCTTTCATTGTAATATCTCTAGGGATAGTATAACCCAGTGTTATCATTTTCAGTCTTATGTATGCTCCGTCTTGCACCCAATGGTCACTGACTCTATAGTTATGACTTCCTCCTTCGTACAAGCGAGGGAAGTAAGCATCCGTATTATCAGGAGTCCAATAATCGCGGTGGATAGTATAAGGATTAACCCAGCTATACATAAAAGGCATTAAATCCATTGTTTCTGCATAAAAATTACGCTTGCCGACTCCTTGGAAGAATACTGAAAAATCAAAGCCTTTATAATCGGCATTCAGAGTTATACCATAATTATAACGAGGGTTGGTGTCGCCAAGATTAACTAGGTCTCCATGGTTATCCAGTGTTTGACGACCAGCATCAATCTTTCCATCATCATTAAGGTCTAAATATTTGATATCGCCAACTCCGGTTCTGTTGTCTTGGAATACATTATAGCTGTCGAACTCTTCCTGAGTATCAAAGAACCCATCTGTCTTATATCCCCATATAGTATTTAGAGGCATTCCTTCTATGAGTTTCTTAACTCCCTCTTGCACCACATTCTGTCCGTAATACTTTGTCAATTCATTTTGTGCATCTCCTACATTTACGGTCACAGAGTAGCCAAAGTCTCTGATTTTATGCTTCCATGACACGGACATTTCCCATCCCCATGTTTTCAATTCTCCGGCATTGAATGCCGGAACAGAAACTCCGATAACCGATGGGTAAGTTACATTAACCAACATGTCCTTGTTATACTTCACAAAATAGTCTCCCGTAAAATTCAACTTGCCTTCAAAGAATCCCAAATCAACACCAAAGTTTGTCGACTCTATAGTTTCCCATGATTTTTCTGCTGATGCTAGGCTACCTTGGTTAATATACTGAGTTTGTTCTTCTCCCAACACTAGGTTTTTATTACTACTGAGCATTGCGATATAATCATAGTTGCCCAATACATCTCCATTTCCTAGACGACCCCAAGAAGCTCTAATTTTAGTTTCACTGATAAATGGGACGTTAAACCAATTTTCCTGAGACAGACGTCATGCAAACGAAAATGAGGGGAATAATTTATACCGAGCCTCCGGAGCAAGTTTTGAACTCCCGTCATATCTAAGGTTTGCCTCAAATAGGTAGCGTTCATCAAAATTGTAGTTTAGACGTCCGAAAACTGCCTGAAATGCATTGGCTCTAATATCATCAGATGCTTTATATGTACCCACATCAGCCCAATCAAAACTAGGGAGATTGCTATTTATCAAATTATTTGCCGTGGCATTCCAACTCACATAGCGATAGTCTTCAAAAGAGTATCCGGCAAGTACGTGGAAATTATGTTTATTGAAAGACTTATCGTAGTCAATTAAGAACTGGAAGTCTTTTTTCAAAACTTCTGTGCTAGATCTGTAAACCTGATCTGCACGAGAAATATCCTGACCTATAACTGTTGTACCATCGGCTCCGATAATAGGAGCTTTACGCAAGTAGCTGAAAACCCCGTTATTGTCGCTACGCAAACTTCCTATCAATGAGAACTTCAAGCCCTTAACAAAGTTCTGAAAATATGCTCTCCCATTGATTTGATACCTATCTTTTGTAGTCTCGGCAGTCCCCGCTTCCAATCGTGCTGCCAAACCGGTCAGATTACCTATCGGAGTATAAATAGGATATATTCCTCTCATACTATATATTCTGTATATGTGAGAATAGCTCCCCTCTACACTACCATCCGATGGTTGCTCATAATAATTACGATAAAAAGAAGCATCGGTTTCCACTCTGACATATTTATTGATTTCTGATGCTAAGGACATACGCATGGAAAGGCGGTCATTATCATCGTCTCCGTAAGTCAGCAATCCTTGTTTTTGGAAATAAGTGGTTGATAAACGATAGGTTAATTTTTCGCTACCTCCTGCAATTGAAATGTTGTGATTTTGTTGCGGTATGGAGCTCTCCAATGCCAAATCAACATAATTATTATTCCCAAACCACTGCCATGCATTAGTGTTACTAGGGTCTGTTTCGTACCATATATTTGGGTCATTAATCTTATCGATGGTCTCTTGACTCCAGCTTGCTGAAAGCCCTGCATTAGTTCTGGCTTCATTCTGCATTACCGCAAGTTCGCCCATAGGCATCGGAGTCGGCATACGTGCAGGTCTGTTTATTGTAAAAAGTCCGCTGTATGATACCGTCACTTTTCCTTCTTTTCCTTTCTTAGTAGTAACAAGTATTACACCTCCTGCCGAACGAGAACCATATATGGCTGCCGCAGCAGCATCTTTCAGTATGGAAATAGATTCTATATCCTCGGGCTGTACCATATCTAGACTACCCTCTACTCCATCTATTAATACCAGAACAGGATTATTGTTTATAGAAGTAGCTCCCCTAATCTGAATGTTATATCCTTCCTGTCCCGGCACTCCACTAGAACGAGTAATTACTGCTCCGGGAACCGTTCCCTGCATAGCCGCAATTGTGTTTCCTGTTGACCGATTTTCCAGTTCTTCGGCTTTTACTGTGCCTACCGCTCCGGTAAGGTTAACTTTCTTCTGCGTTCCATATCCTACCACTACTACTTCTTCAAGACCTTGTACGTCGTCTTTTAATGCGATATCAATAGTGTTTTTTCCACTTACTGATATTTCTTGTGGCAGCATTCCCATAAAAGAGACTTGTAAGATGGCATCTTCAGATACACTGACGGAAAACTTTCCGTCGACATCCGTAAGGGTGCCTTTTGTTGTACCCTTTTGAACTACTGTGGCACCCGGGATGCCGAGTCCACTTTCATCAGTAACCTTCCCTGTTACTGTTTTTTGTGCATAGACACTGCTCGCAAGCAGAGTTAAGCACATTACTAGTAAAATAAAAGTAAATTTTCTCATAAAACTACTGTTTAGAAATTAATATTAAAGTGTTGTTGTATATAGCGCCAGATGCATGGATATTTCGTTTCCATGGATACCATCTGACAGAGAGGTGTCTGTCTTTGAGTGTATTTAAGAAATATCTTAGCGAAAGAGAGCGTAAGAAAAAATCGTGATGAGGTTCCGCAGGCTTGTGGAAGAAATTTATATTTTGTGTGGGGGGGGGTGATAGTCTTACTTACAGGAGGTTGCGACGTGAAGACGCTGATGAAAAACTTAGTGTTGTAGAACTGTAAAGTAATCATACGGATAATGTTAAGAGCAAAATGCACTTGCAGTATGTACACCTCTTTTATAATGCTCTTTAATCCCATCGCTTATTAAGATTATAATTAAGGGCGCAATTTAGTAAATATATTTTGAATATCCTAATGAAAATGACACTATTTATTAATTTTAAATTGATTTGGTATGTTTGTCTCTGAATTGGTGCTTAAAGTCCTTGCATAAGGTATATATAAAATATTGACATTAACTCTTGAATAAGTCGATTAGTCTTAGTATCAATATTCAAAATTATATATCTTTGTTGGCTACTAGGAGATTAAGATAATATTAAATACAAGATAAAATGAGGACAATACAACTATTACTATGCATTCCCTTGCTGACTTTGGTGTTTGCCTGTCAGAGTTCAGATCAAGAAACGAAAGCACCGAACATTGTGATTATCCTTGCGGATGATTTGGGATACGGAGATATTTCAATTTTTAATGAGAAGGGAAAAATTACTACTCCATATGTAGACAAGCTGGCTAAAGAGGGAGTGATGTTTACTGATGCGCATACAAGTTCATCTCTTTGTACGCCAACACGTTATAGTATTGTTACTGGGCGA
>JBKECW010000071.1:0-18790 GCA_047975005.1 Bacteroidales bacterium
CAATAGCACAAAGCGTATTTCCAAAGCCTGTAAACAGCGTTTTACCATCGCTCACCATACCCGACACATATCCGGGCAAACGATTATACTCTAAATCTTTCTTCCATACCAACTCGCCGCTGTTGGGATTAAGTGCATACACAAAGCCCTGCATATCAGTTGCAATGACAAGCCCCTGCGCAATAACAATCGTATTCTTTACCGAATTAAGAGTTTTATACTGCCATAGCTTTTTTCCCGTCTTCGCCTCCAGAGCCACAACAAAACAGTCCTCTGCATTATTATCGTCAAAACTAGCCGTAAACACCTTATTATCAAACACAACAGGCGAGGTCATATAGATATTTCCTCCGATGTTTATTGTCCATGCCATAGACATTTCACCCACACTAAGATTGTTGTAATTTCCATCGTGTGCAGGATTGCCCGACAGGTTCTCCCAATTTCCACCTAGTGATATATTATGGCTGTCTTCCTGCAACTCAAAATCTTGCATATCTCTAAGCACATCCCCACCTTTGAGGAAGGCCTCGGTTATTATTGTGTACTCTCCTGCTTTTTCGGTTTTCCACTCTCCCTGCCAATTCCAATCCGACTGTTGCTGCAAAGCTATCCACCCTTCCTTAACCGACAGGTCATGCCAATTAGGAGATTTGCCTTTCTCCCAAATACGACTTCTTACTTTTTCGACAGGAGTACCACTATGATAAGCATTTACAGATAATCTTAGCGAGCTATCGGGAGTAAGGCTGACTTTGCCTTCTTGCGGTGAAACCACAGTTAGCTGTTTGTCAACAAAAGTCCACACAAGGCGCGAGTTCGTATTACCACTCTCATCGACATAGACAAGTCTAAACGACGACGGCGAGTGGTCGATACCACCTTTGGCGGCAGTGGCTGTACCATACGAGGTAACACCACTATTGCCGTGTTTTTTCACCATATTTATATGCCAATGCCCATAGAGCCATGCTTTTAGATTATAGTCTGAGAAATTAAGCGTTTTGCTCTCGCCATACTTGAATACAAAATCCTCGTCATTGGTGAGCAGTGTGTGATTAAAAACAATCTTAGGCTGTTGTTTTGGGTATTTATCCATCAGGTTTTGTAGCCATCCGCCAATATCTTCTGCCGTGTAAGAGGGCTTACGGTCGCCACCCATCATTGGAGTAATAATAAACAGAGTACTCCCTTCTTCGAAAGCATACCAAGCAGGTCCGAGATTTTGCTCATAAAACTGCTCGCCGTAATCCCCATCTACCAAATCATGATTTCCAAGACAGTAGTAAAACGGCACTCCCATAGTCTCAGAAGTAATATTATCGGCATGCCATTTAATACCTCTTTTGTAGCAAATATCACCTGTATGAATTATAAAATCAGGCTTGTTAGTTCGAGCATACTCTTTCAGTTCATTCACCCAATCTCTATACTCAAAAGTCTCTGTATCAGACACCTGAATAAACTCTACTTTATCACGGACATTCTTAGCAGTCATTGCAAAAAGCAGCTTCTTAGCACTATTGCCACTAATAGGGATATACCACTGTTTGCAAGCAAAATTTCTTGGTTGATAGACAGTTACAAATCTTGCTCGCTCCCACCCTTTGAGCGAGAATGAGCCGTCATCACTTGTAGTACCAACATGCAAGCCGTCTGACACTCTAATATTTGCAAGACCGTGTTCGCCCTCGTCCTGCCGACCATTATTATTTACGTCATTAAAAACTTTTCCCTCTATATTCTGAGCTTCAAGCAAAAACGGACAAGCCATTAGGCTAGTTATCATCAGAGTCGGCAGTTTCATTGCCCACCCGAAGCGTATTAAATTTCTATATCTCTTTGTACTCATACCACAAATATAACAACTAAATTAAATATATGCTCTTGTTTTTCAAATTCTTGTGGGTATATTTGTGGTAGTCTTAGAGGCAATTAATCAAGCACATCAACATACATAACGCTGAATATGAGGATATTAATAATACTTATTACAATCTCACTACTTGCGGGTTGTGCTGTCAACCGAGAGTATTACCCGAAAGTTGAGGGCATAAAGGTAAACCACCGAAAGCACCCTGCTCAAAATAATTACAACGAAAGGATAAACACACTAGTGTTGCATTATACCGTTTCAGACTACCCCACTTCCATAATGATACTTACCGAGCGTAATGTCAGCTCTCATTATTTGGTGGGCGACGACGACTCAAACAATGAAGTTCTGCAACTGGTGGGCGAGGACAAACGCGCATGGCATGCCGGAGTGAGCTATTGGAACGGCACAAAGGGATTAAACTCAACGTCAATAGGTATAGAGATTGTCAATTCCGGATACAAAGAGGAAAATGGCACAAAAACCTACTACCCTTTTTCCGACAAGCAAATCAGGAAAGTCGGACTTCTCAGCAAAAGCATAATCGACAGACACAAGATAAAACCTTTGAATGTCGTTGGGCATCAAGACATTGCCACTAGCAGGAAATCCGACCCGGGACCGCTGTTTCCATGGCTCAAACTATACACTGACTACGGCGTAGGTGCATGGCCTGACCAAAAGGATGTGGAAGCGGGGTTTGAGGAGTATAACAAACTAGTTTACAGCGATGCAGAGGATTCTGAAATAATCCGACTCATGCAAACAGGACTAAAAAAGATCGGCTACGACATAGAGGAAATCAACGGCGAGGCAGACAGGACAACTAAAGACGCCATTGTTGCTTTTCAAACCCACTACCGTCAGTCGAAATACGACGGTGAAATTGACGCCGAGACCTTTGCTATAATGAAAGCGTTAATCAAAAAGTACAAATAAAGATGTATACAGAATCACTATTCTATACATCCTAAAACAAAAAAATTAACAGTACTTGAAGGGATCATCTTTCACTAAAAGTTAACCGATTAGTCTAAAAGAAAGCATATAGAAGATCCTAAGAAACGTATATATATTCAAACATCCTTAATAGTTTATCAACTTTTTCATTATATTTGTAATAATAACAAGTATAACTATGATAAAAACAATAGCTGCTACCCTAATAATTCTGCTGACAACAGGTATAAACAGCCTGTATGGTCAGACTAAATTTCAAAACAACAAATATGGCTTCAGTGCGCAGGTTCCGAGCGACTGGACGCTCTACGCTGAGGTCAAGGACGACCCTTCCGACAACAGTGCATTCATAGAATGGGGCTTGCCAGAAGTATACTGTGAACACGAAAAAACAGGTATTGAGAATGCTATTTCGATAAAAGCATACAAGCTATCCAGCATAAAAGACATTAAAGGTTTAGTCGAATTGGAGTTTAAGAATATCGGACAAACGGTTCAATCAAAGGAGCAAATAGAAACCAGCCCTCACACATCCTACAATGTGATTACCACAAGGCATGGTCTAAAATACAAGAGCAAAATCACATTTATGTTTAAAAATAATGTTGGATATGTTCTACGATTTACGGCAACTCCAGAAACATACGATGTTAACATATCAAAATTCAAAGATTTCACAAATAGTTTAAAACTCTCAGAAGCAGGAAAGTAATAGATGGGCAAGATCTGCAAGATATATCTCATATTGCTCATATCGCTTTGGCTGAGCTTAAGCACCAAGGGCAATACAAATTCGGACACCTCAGACTTTGAGATATTCCGGGATACTATCTTTATAAATATAAAAGGAGAAATGACCCATGCCTTGAAGCACAAAGACAAACTCTATGTATTGTTCAAACAAAAAACACTACACAACTATGGAGGAAATGCAAAACGCTGCCTATATATATTCTCAGACGGACAGTTAGATACAAGTATAAATTGCCCGAGAAGAGCGGAGACGGCATATTTAGACCTTTACGAGAAAAATGACAGTATCATCCTGCAGCCGTACATGGATAAGCAAAGCTACTACCTTGACATAGAGAACAAACAATGGAATAAACTGGATGAAACAGACGACTTAATATTCGACGATGACACTTTTTCTGTGTACTCTCTCGATTTTGGCGAATGGGGAGGAAAGACATGGTTTAAAGAGAAGAAAAATGGGCATGAGTATATATTGGATGCCAAAACACCTCTAATTAATAAAATCGACAAAAGCTATTTCCTTACAAGTTCAAACAACATAATCGAAATAGAAAACCCTAGATTACTGCATAGATGCGACAGTTCAATAAGCTACAGAAACATTGAACCAAGTGGCAAATATACATCTTGGCACAGTAAACAAATCGGATTTACATCGGTTTATCAAGATACAACAATTTACGATTTCTTTGATAGAAACAGAGCACGCATTGCAAGTTCGTTTGTATGGGACAAAGAGTTACTACATATATATGAAACAGACTCAGCTATATACCTTGCAAAACACACAAAACATTCTGTCGTACCTATTAAGAAGATAATTGACTCTATCCATTTCTACAACTGGCACTTCTCATACAGATGTAGAAATATAAATGGCAAGAATGAACTGTTAAAATTCAGCACAGACAGCGAACAAGTAAGCGGACTATTAGAGGTAGTCGAAAACAAGATTAACATTCATTATCTTATCAATAAAGCCTTGCTAAAACCTGCACAAACAGGGAGAGGTAAAGCAGACAGTATTTTTGCATGCAGGCTAAATTCTATGCTAGAAAATCACAAATCGCTGAAACTACATTACATCGACTCAATAGAACAGGTATATAACAACTTCGATATCACCCCAAATCATAAAATGGGAATAAGCAAAAGCCTGAACCCCAACAACTACACTATAGACACCTGTAAATCTTACTTAGTAAAAGAGGATTCAGTCATTTCAAACACCGTAGTATACTATGCAACAAAAGAAACCGGATTAATCGCCGCAATTTCAATAGAATGGTCCAGCGAGGATGATTTTTTTGAGCTAGACACAAACAAGAATGCTGATATTTTTAAAGATAAAATGAAATTTATTGTAAATTCTATCACTAATGCAACTGACACAAAACCCAAAATAAGAGAAAAGGAAAATCTAATAGAACTCATATGGAAAACAAAGAACGGAATTACAATACACCTAATTAACATGAAGGACTATAACAACATAGAACTAATAATGTTTAAGAATTGAGAAACTAAGAAAAACTCTCAAGCCACCACAAATAAAGATATAACAACTAAAAGAAATAACACTAATGAAGAAAATCCTATTTTTATTCACAGCATTCCTCGCTTGCATTAACTTGTTTGCCCAATCAAAACCGAATATTATCCATATTGTTCTTGATGACGTTGGGTACGACGACATCAGTTGCTTTGGAAGCAAGGACATTAAAACTCCAAACATCGATAAACTCGCAAAAGAAGGTGTCTCCCTGACAAATTTTTATGCTCCGCATGAAACGTGTTCGCCGTCGAGAGCAGCATTCCTAACAGGACGACTTGCCCCGAGAATAGACCACGGTGAAGGTATCAGTGTATTGTTCCCCAACTCCACTGACGGAATGTCGCAATACGAAACAACAATAGCAGAGATATTGCAGAAAGAAGGCTACATTACAGCTCTATACGGCAAATGGCACTTGGGACACATGCAGCAATTTCTTCCCCCAAATCACGGTTTCGACTATTTTACAGGGATACCTTATCCCAACGACCATACGCCCGAACGAGTGTCGGGAACAGGAATACACTATCTTGGCGAATGGCCTCCGCTGCCTTTGATACAAGGATTGGAGACTGTCAAAACACTGAATAACTGGGAGATTGGCGAACTACCTTCATATTTTCAGCGCGAAACCTGCAGGTTTATCAACCGTCAAGCAAAAACAGGCAGACCGTTCTATCTGCAATATGCAAATATCGAAACCCACACTCCTTACTTCGTGCCGCGAGGCTTTGAAGGACGAAGCGAAGCAGGAGCTTTTGGCGATGCCGTGGAATATGCCGATCTCACCGTCAGAGCAATTATGGAAACCGTGAAGAAATGCGGCATAGAAGATAATACACTGATAGTTATCACCTCCGATAATGGCCCCTTGATTGGCTATGACGAAGAGCTGTACAGGTCATTCGGCAAGTATGGATACGTAGATTCTACACGTACTCACCACTTGCGCGGCGGGAAATATCAGATGTGGTATGAAGGAGGTCCGAGAGTTTTTTGTATTGCTAAGTGGGCAGGACAGATTCCTGCTGATACAAAGTCGGATGCAATCGTCAACGGTGCCGACCTATTTACCACCTTTGTAAATGCCGCAGGTGCAAAAATGCCCGATGACAGAGTGATCGATGGCAAAGATATTATGCCGGTGATGAAGGGCGAAAGCAAAAGTAACAGCGATATGTACTACTACTTTAAAGGACGAACCAACAAAATATACGCCGTTAGAAAAGGCGACTGGAAACTGGTTTTTGCCCGCACTCCAAAAGGCGAAGAGCAACGATATGAACTATACAACCTCAAAAACGACGAGTCTGAACAAAAAGATGTAAAAGGCTCGAACAAAAACAAAGTCGACGAGCTGAAAGACCTTGCAAAAGCTGCCCAAGAAGCTCTGGATAATGACAAGCCTTTTGATTGGTAGGTTTGTTTAATCGCTGAACTGTTGAATCGCCGATTCTCTAACCGCTCAACAATCTAAGAGTTAGCGAATTACACAGGCGTGCTTCTGCTTCCGCCGGAGGAATAATAAAAACACAAATCCCTCCACCTGCGGCACGCCTACTTGAACAGAAAGGGATTTAAAACCTCTCCTCCTTCGCAGGAGGAGTACCCAAAGGGGGAAGAGTACAGTGACTGTTCTGACTTATAGCCTATAGCCTAAAAAAAAAGGTTTAATTAGAGTCCGTCTATAAAGTCCGACATCTGCGCTACGCTCACTTTGTGTATTAGTCATCTACACAATTAATCGTAACATCTACATTCTACCGTCATTGTGCAGAGTTTGCGACGAAGCAATCTCTACCGACAACGAACAGATTGGTACGCTAACGCCCACAATGACGACAACTTAATGTAGTGACAATGCCTTGTGCTTGTCCAGTTGTTGAATAAGATATAATACAGAATTGTCCAAAACGAAGGTAAAGCCCCTAAAAACACTACACCCCGACTCAGTGAGTCAGGGTGTAGTGTTTTTAGGGGCTTATTGTCTTAGAATTTTACATTCTTCATTGTGCCGGTTTCCACAAACTGGCGATGGAACTCGTGAGCTTTTTGCAGACATAAAGGTGTGTGTCCTTTACCTAAACTAAGGTACTTGCGAAGAACGTCCTTATAATCTGGATGAACACATTTGTCGATAATCTCGTTTGCTCGCTGTATTGGCGATTTAGCTCTGAGGTCGGCAACTCCCTGCTCAGTAATGATTATTTTAACCGAGTGTTCGCTGTGGTCAAGATGCGACACCATCGGAACAATTGCTGAAATGTCGCCACCCTTCGCTATTGACGGAGTTGTATAAATAGACATAAAGCCGTTTCTTGTAAAGTCGCCAGAGCCTCCGATGCCATTCATCATTTTCGTTCCCATCACGTGAGTAGAGTTTACATTACCAAAAATATCAAGCTCCAAAGCCGTGTTGATAGTGATAAGTCCTAGCCTACGTGCAATCTCTGGATGATTAGAAATCTCTTGCGGACGAAGCAGTAAACGCTCTTTAAAGAAAGACAGATTTGAATACACTTCTTTCACCATCTCGCTGCTTATTGTTAGCGAACAGCCCGATGCAAAGGAGCAATCGCCTGACTTCATCAGTCCTATTACAGAGTCTTGAATAACCTCTGTGTACATGGCAAAGGGTGGAATGTCTTTATTGCTACCCATGCAGCCCAATACCGCATTGGCAATATTGCCAACTCCCGACTGTATTGGCAAAAACTCTGCAGGAATTATGCCTCTCTTAATTTCTGATGCTAAGAAGTTTGCAACGTTCTCTCCAATTTTTAGTGTAGTGTCGTCAACGGCGGCAAAACCGCCAACCTCATTGGGTAGATTAGTTTCCACTACTGCGATAATCTTAGCTGGGTCGACCTGAATATACTCTTTCCCAATTCTGTCGCTAGGCTTGTACACCGGAATTTCTCGGCGGTGTGGCGGGTCAGCAGGCTCGTATATATCATGCATGCCCGCAAGTTCCTTAGGATGATAACTGTTTAGCTCGACAATTATCTTATCGGCAAGCCTGCATGCCGTGGGGGCAATACCGACTCCTGAGGTAAGTATTATTTTGCCATCGCTTGTAAGGTCGCATGCCTCAATTATTGCGGTGTCAATCTTGCCAAAAAAACCGTATCTCAAATCCTGAGGCAACTGAGACAAGTGATAATCCATATACTGAGCATCGTTGGCATTCAAACGTGTTCGCAGGTCTTTAGAAGACTGATAGGGAGTTCGCAGTTTTATTGCATTCTCGCGTGCTAAAGCTCCGTCGAGCGCATCGCCTGTGGAAGCACCTGTAATAACGTCAATCTTAAAATCTCTGCCACTGTCGTGTTCTACCTTTGCTCGGGATGCTATTGCCGTTGGCACTGCCTTTGGACAGCCTGCTGCCGTAAAGCCACTAAATGCGACGCTGTCGTTGTTGTTAATTAACCGAGCAGCTTCTTCCGCCTTTAAAATCTTGTATGTCATACCTTTATAAATCTTTGATTGCTACACATTCAACCTCTACTAACACGCCGAGAGGCAGCTCCTTAACAGCAAATGTTGCTCTCGCAGGCAGAGACTGCCCGAAATACTTTCCATAAACATCGTTAAACTTTGGAAAATCGCTCATACTTGACAACAGACAAGTAGTTTTCACTACATTCTCTGCTCCCAAACCAATATTCTTTAGAATGGCGTCTATATTGCTAATCACTTGCTCTGTCTGAGCTTCTATGTCGCCTTCTACTACTTTCCCTACACTCGGGTCAATAGGAATTTGCCCCGAAATGTAAACAGTTCCGTTAGCTTCTATGGCTTGACTATATGGTCCAATAGCCGCAGGTGCTTTGTCGGTATTAATAATCTTTTTCATTGTGTATTTTATATGTATAACAGCCGAATTCTCAAACTTCAGACATCTGACTAACAGCCATTATGTTATTTCGTTTTATTCTCAATTTTTCACTGTCATGTGCATTCTGAACAAAGGTGAGCAAATATAGCAAAACTGTATGACATTTCACAAAAAAAAAATAAATATCTGATGCTTAAATCTCTTTTACTATCTTTGTTGACAACATTGTCTTTATGAGCAAAGATTTCGGCACACTTCGGGACGAATATAGAATGTATCTTACCTTAGAAAGAGCATTTTCAGAAAATACGATTGAGGCATATCTGCGTGATATTGATATGTTTTCTGACTTTGTATGCACTATTTACCCCGAAGAGGAAACAATAAATGCCACACTTGACATAATGAAGTCTTTTCTTGATACTTTAGGCGACGAAGATTTTGCGTTAGCTTCACGAGCAAGAATAATATCAGGACTAAAATCTTTCTACGGATTTTTACATAAAGAAAATATTATAAACGAGGATTTTAGTTCTTTGCTGCGATCGCCAAAACAAGGCAGATACCTGCCCGACACGCTAAGCATCGAAGAGATAGAACGAATCGTTTCAAGTATAAACTACTCAATCGACGAAGGAATTAGGAACAAAGCAATAATAGAGGTGTTATATAGCTGTGGCCTGCGAGTTTCTGAATTAACAAATCTCACTTTGAACGACTGCTTTTTTGAGGAAGGTTTTTTAAGAGTAATCGGCAAGGGCAACAAACAGCGTTTCGTTCCCATTGGCAAACGAGCAATAGAATCTGTCTGGCAATACGAGAAAGAGTACCGAGGAGGCGTCCTAAATTCGGACAAAGAACCAACAGACATACTATTCCTAAACCGCAGAGGACGAGGACTAAGCAGAGTAATGATATTCAACATTGTGAAAGATGCTACGGCTATGGCCGGAATACATAAAAATGTGAGCCCTCACACTTTTCGGCACTCTTTTGCCACACATCTGGTCGAGGGAGGAGCTGATCTGCGCGTGGTACAAGATATGCTTGGACACTCGTCAATTTTAACAACTGAGATCTACACACATTTGGATAGGAAATACCTCAAAGAGACCGTAGAACAATTTCATCCTTACGGCTCGTTAACAAACAAATAGTCTACTTCATAAACTCGCACCCAACACACTCCGGAGATGCCTCCTTAGCATCAGACAACCCACAGTTCACCTGTGGCTGTTGCTGTTCCTTGTCCCATGTCTTAATGCACACAACACCGTTTTTCCTCAGATACTCGTTGTCGTGAACGTGTCCACTCGGAAACTTTCCTCCTTTCTTCAATATCATTGTAATTCCCAGTCCGACAAAAGCAAAGGCGACAACAACAATAGACGCTAAAAAAACCGTCATCATAACTTTTTATTTTATACAAAGATAGTTCTTTTTTTTTGATGGTATGATGCCATAATTCTAGTTGAACACATGACAACAGTATCCCCATTCAAAAAGATCGCTTGCCAAGAAAACATATAGCAATATTTATCTTTTGCTGTCAAGAATTACTTTACCGAAAGCATTGAAATCAAACTTGGGGGATTCGTTGAGACCCAAGCGTACAATCACCATATTTTCGGAGGGGATTACCATCACTATTTGCCCATGATGCCCATTAAAAGAATACATATCTCTTGGTAAATCTGGAAATTTATTTCCTTTATTGAGCCACACTTGTGCGCCATATTCGTCATTGCTCCCCATTGCAGGTTCTGTTATGTAATCAAACCATGAGTCAGAAATAATTTGCTCCCCTCCCTGCCACTCTCCTCTTTTCAGATGTAACAATCCTAATCTTGCCCAATCAATGGCTGTTGCATACACATAGGATGATCCGACATAAGTTCCTGCCTCGTCTTGTTCAAATATTGGATCGATGGAGATTTTATCAAACAAATATTTTCCGGGAAAGTTATTGTACTCGTCTTGTGTTTCAAAGCTCTCTTTCAGAATGCGGCTAAGAACATTAGTTGCGCCACTACTGTAATACCAAGAATTGCCCGGCTTATGTTCTAAGGATTTTGCCGCAGTAAAAGAAGCCATATCGCCAGAGTTGTATAGCATTGTCGTAACATCAGTAACTGCGCCATAATCTTCGTTCCATTCCAAGCCACTATTCATATGTAGCAAATCGGCTATTTTTATTTCTTTTCTATCATCATCTTGCCACTCTACAATGGGAGCAGGAGAGGATAGACTCAATCGACCTTGGTCTTGGGCGATAGCTAACAAATCAGCAGTAACACTCTTAGACATCGACCACCCCAACATCCTAGTATCCTTATTTATTCTTGCCGTGTCATATTGCTGTGCTACTACTATAGTGTCATAAAGGACTACCACAGCTCTTGTACCCTGTCCATCGTCCTGAATATCAGAAAAAATACCATTTATAGCTAAGGCTAGCTTTTGCACATCGAACACCGAATCAATCTTAGAATTTAAATTGTTATCTACGGGCCATGTAGATACAGTTATAGCACTTTCATTACGATATATTTGTACAGGAGACAATGTTTTACCTTGAGATAGCAATGTCGCACCAACCCCATCACGCCACTGCGCCGTTTGAGGAGTCAGAAAACCTAAAAATCTAGATGTTACAGTCTTGGAATCTTCATCTTTTGAGTAAGATGCATACTTAAAAAAACCATAGTTCAAATCGCTCTTGATAATTTCGTCCCAATCTCTGTTGCTATTGAAATAATAAGAACAAAGATACTTGGATGTATAGCCCGTAACAATCCTAAACTTAGACAATTGCGTACAGACCACTATTATAAAAATCAAAATCAGGACACCTACTATCGTTAAAATCTTCTTCATTGTACAATTCTTTCTTCCACAAAAATAAGAGAATCTATTGTTTTTGGCAATAGTATTCTGCTTCATCAAGTTTTTTTATAAAAAAATAAAGAAAAGAGTTATCTTCGCCAAAAACACAAAGTAATGAAAAAACAAATTTTATTCCTGATGTTTATCGGGATATTGTTCTCCTGCACAAGCAGCAAGAACAACGGAAACAACAGTACAGACAACAGCAAAAGTTCCAAATCTGACGACTCTCAAACCGTCGAAATGCGAATTAACCACTACCGCAATACCGGTGTGGGCATGGGACCAATGCTCGTGATGCTAGTACAAAAAGGAGATGAAATAGGAACAGACAAATGGACTCAATTCTCTTCTAAAATCGAGGGCTTCACTTATGAGCCTGGACACATCTACGACCTTACAGTCAACATTGAAAAGGTTGACAATCCACCTGCCGATGCAAGCTCTATCAAGTATACTTTGAAAGAACTTAAGTCGGTGCAAGACGTAGACCCCGAAAAACCCTTTGACATAAATCTGAAATTCAAGGGTTTAAATTTTGTCAGGAAAGCTCCCGACTACAAACTTGTCGGTCAGGTAGACATCGACTGTGGCACTCTTTGCGATGAGCTAGACGAAAGACTATCAAGTCAAAACGATGTTGTGGGGACATTTATACGCCTAGAAAGTAACAAGATACAGCTGATAGGGTTTAAATAGAGCCAGTCTATAAAATACAATATCTGCTTATGCTCACTTTGCACATTAGTCTTTTACACAAGGGGTAGAGAATTTTCTACCCCTACAAATACAACATCTCCTTTTCATTAGCTCTGCAAAAATAAAATGTTTATAAAAATAAGTCGTTTTGTTTGGGCGAAGTGAATTTATTGTTTACATTGCGCTACCATTAATTAACTCAAAAAGTTATGAAACCCAATCGCAATAAGGGACATGATGTAATTTCAGTGTATAAAACTGATGCTTTTGGCATGCTTAGTATATTAATTTTACAATTACCTCAATCAACTTCATCTATTAAGAACACCTTAATTCAAGATGTTTCTTTAAACTTATTTCACAGAACCTTAAAACAAGAGCTTGACAGCAGCTCGACGCAGTCGCACAATAAACTGATAAACAGCACATTACCCCCCCCTCCCCCTCGCAAATTCAGACCTCTAGTCGGATAAAGGGTTTATTTCGGACAAGCACCAAAACGTATAAAAAATCAGGCACAAAAGTGCGGGATGAATTATGCTTTGCTCTATTGCGAGGCAGGAATCCTTATGTCCCTTTACCAAGGGATAACAACACATATTAGCTAATAGTTTTTCAATAATTAATTTTTAAACAAAAATCTATGAGGAAATTTATTTTTATTCTAGTAATGTGCTTCTCACTACTCGCAAGCAGTGTTTATGCACAAAAAACAGTAACCGGGAAGGTTACTGACGAGAGCGGTCTCGGGATGCCCGGAGTTACCGTAATACAAAAGGGCACTAACAACGGTACGATTACTGACGTTGACGGCAAGTTTTCATTGAGCGTGCCAGAAGATGCGACCTTAAACGTTTCTTTTATGGGGATGACCCCTCAGGAAGTGAGCGTAAGTGGTAAAAACGCAGTGAACATAATGCTTATGGAAGACGTAAAGGGATTGGAAGAAGTTGTAGTTGTAGGTTACGGCACACAAAAGAAAAAAAACATGACCGATGCCGTTGCTACTGTCAGCATAGAAAAGGAGATTGGAGAACGTCCTGTTGCATCGGTAAACCAAATGTTGCAGGGTTCTATCGCCAACTTCAATGTTTCTACGACAAACAGTGGTGGAGAACCTGGAGCGTCTACAAATCTGAACATTCGTGGCTCTGGAACACTAACTGGCGACGGAGGGGCTCCGTACATATTACTAGATGGAGTACCTATTACGGTTGCTCAGATGAACAGTATAAACCCTTACGACATAGAGAACATTTCTGTTCTGAAGGATGCTGCTTCAGCGGCAATCTATGGGTCGCGTGGTGCTTACGGAGTTATTCTAATCACCAGTAAAAAGGGTAAAGCAGGAAAAGTTAATGTTAATTATTCCGGCAACATCGCATTTGCGTCTCCTACGAGTCTTCCTAGCATGGTCAACAGTTTAGATTTTGCCAATGCTTATAATGCCGCTACCGCTAACGACGGTGATCT
This sequence comes from Bacteroidales bacterium, assembly GCA_047975005.1. Classification (GTDB taxonomy): domain Bacteria; phylum Bacteroidota; class Bacteroidia; order Bacteroidales; family Prolixibacteraceae; genus JBKEAJ01. The sequence continues at coordinate 14,044 of JBKECW010000071.1, forward strand.
ACCAATATTTGGCGAAGACAACGGAGAAATGCAACGTATCAGAGATTATCTTGCAGGTAAAATCACAGACGACACGCAACCAACCGCGAATGGGACAGACTGGATGTATTGGGATGACGGATATGCCAATTATGACTGGTATGATGTTATGTACAAAAATAATGCCCCACGCCAACAGCACCAGCTAAGTGTGAACGGAGGAACAGAGAAAACAAACTATTACATATCAGGCAGTTACTACGACCAAGAAGGAAACTTTGAATACGCTAATGACAACTACAATCGTTATAATTTTACAGCAAACATCAATACCGAAGCCACTGATTGGTTACGTTTTGATGCTTCTTCAAAGTTCTCTCGCGAACACAAGCTTTTCCCTAGCGGAGGATACGGAAATTACGATAAAAACATCATCTATCATCAAGTTTCTAGGATGTGGCCGGTAAACCCATTGTATGATCCCGACGGAGCAATTGTAAATTTTGATGTCAATAGGGTTATGGACTCTGGGGAGACCAATGAATACACAAGCAATACCATACTACAAGGTGGCATAGAGATAGAACCAATCAAAAATTGGGTTACTAGAGCGAGTTACAACTACCAGCTTACCAATGAGAATTATGAAAGAATAGAACTAGTAAACAATGTACTACTCCCTAATGGAGCATTCAAAAATATAGGATACAACCCCAATGGGATTAAGCGTGATTTTAGTGAGAACCAGAATCAACTTTTCAACATTACCACTAAATACAAAAAATCATTTGGCGATCATAACTTTGACGCCTTATTAGGCTATGAGCAGCGTGTGGTTGAATATGTAGAGCTCTATGGAAGCAAGACCAAATTTGTTACAGAGAATGTCCCTACCATCAGTACGGCAACAGGCGATGATATTGCAGACGATGCACTAAGCCAATATGCAACAAGAGGCTGGTTTGGAGGCCTGAATTACAACTACAAAGAGAAATATCTGTTTTCTTTCAAAATGAGGGCTGACGAAAGCTCATTTTTTAGAGAAGGAAAACGATTGGGAGTATTCCCATCAGTGTCTGTTGGCTACCTTATATCCGAGGAGGATTTTTGGGAACCTATAAGAAACACAGTAGACGTATTGAAATTCCGAGGTTCATGGGGACAGTTAGGAAATCATGATCCTGCATTAGCTAACCGATATACAGAACTTATGAATATCAATATAAGTTCGTACTTAATAAACGGAGAAAAACCTAGCACAGTAGCCTTAGGCTCTTTAATAAGTCCTAGTCTAACATGGGAAACTGTAACAAGCATGGACTTCGGTTTGGATGCGGCACTTTTAGGCAATAGACTTGAATTAACTTTCGACTGGTTTAGCAGAGTAACCAGCGATATGATAGGACCTGTTGCTGCCCTACCCTCAGTATTAGGGGCATCTGCTCCACAAGAGAACAATGCAGAGTTAACAACCAACGGTTGGGAATTAAGCATGAATTGGAGAGATCAGATTGGAGCTGTCTCTTATAGGATAGGCTTCAATATTGGAGACAATAAAACTAAAGTAACGAAATACAATAATCCCACAGGTATTCTCACAACTTACAGAGAAGGACAAGTTCTGGGAGATATATGGGGTTACGAAACCGTTGGCTATTTCAAAGAAGGAGAAACAGCATCCGATTGGCATGATCAGACATTCATACACGCCAGATGGGGAGAAGGCGACATCAAATATGCGGACTTGAATAATGATGGAATCATAAACACTGGCAGCAACACAGAAAATGATCCAGGCGATCGAAAAATAATTGGAAACAATAGGGCGCGCTATAACTACGGAATTAATTTAGGAGCAGGATGGAAAGGCATTGATTTATCCATACTTCTGCAAGGCGTGGCAAAAAGAGACTACTTTTTTGGCTCGGGTACAAACCTTTTCTGGGGCTTTCGTGGCAACAAGTGGCAAAACACCATTACTTCTTCATCTTTGGATTATTGGACAGAAGATAATCCTGATGCCTACTATCCAAAGCCTTATTTAAAAGGAGAGCACACAAAAAACACTCAGACTCAAACCAAGTACCTCCAAAATGCGGCTTACTTACGCCTCAAAAATATCCAATTGAGCTACACCTTCCCAAGTGAATTAGTAAGAAAGATTGGTTTATCAAGGGCACAGATTTATTTCAGCGGCGAGAACTTACTGACCTTCACCAAGTTGCACGAAAACTTTGATCCTGAAGCATTAGGAGGAAGTTGGGGTGATGGTAAAATATACCCTTTGCAAAGAGTATTATCGTTTGGTATTAACCTAGGTCTCTAAACATTAAAACATAAACAGATGAAATTGATAAAAAAAATATTATTACTCCTAATGCCAATCTCTTTAATGATTGGATGTAGTGATGCCTTTATGGATCGTCCAGATCTAGATAATATAACATCAGACAGTTATTGGAAGACGCCTGAAGATCTAAATCTTTTTGTTATACCGTTCTATACCTCATTCCCAGGCTGGGGAGTTGGTTCGTGGAATGGAGGTATATATTGGAATGATAACAATAGTGACAACATTCTTACCTCAAGTATAAATACAAGGTTAGCAGGACAAAATACAATCAACACGGGGACAGGAAATTGGAGTTTCTCGAGCCTCCGCTCCGTAAACACCTTTCTGGCGAAGTATCAGGAAGTAGACGCTCCTTTCTCCGAAATATCTCAATATGTAGGAGAGGGGTACTTCTTTAGAGCTTACTATTATTTTAATCTGGTACAAAACTACGGGGATGTTCCTTGGCTTTCCAAACCCTTAGAACCCAATTCTGAAGAACTATATAATCCAAGAGATGCACGAAATATAGTTGTAGACAGTATTCTTTTAGACCTTGACAAGGCAATAGAGTATATGAGTTCAGGCGAAAATAGCAACGGCAATAGATTAAACAAAGAAATAGCATTACTTTTCAAGTCAAGAGTTGCTTTATACGAAGGTACATGGGAGAAATATCATCAAGGGACGGTTTTCGGAGTAGATGGTTCTGATGGTACTAAATACCTTGAGATAGCGGCAACAACAGCAAAACAACTAATTGATAATCCTAGTGGATATGGAATACATAACACTGGCAACATAAACGAAGACTACCGTCTGCTATTTAATCAGACTAGCTATGCCGGCAACAAAGAGGTCATGCTTTGGAGAGCTTTCAATAGAGACTTAAGCGTTGCGCACAATGGGCAACGTTATCTTGCCATGATTGGCCCCGGAGGGCAAGGCATAACTAAAGAACTGGTTGACCAATACTTATGTACCGATGGAAAGCCTATATCACTTAGTACTGAATATCAAGGAGATCACGGACTTGTACAGGTTTCAACAAATAGAGATCCTCGTTTTGCACAAACAATCTATTTACCTGGAGACCCCGTAATAAATGGCACTGTAGTGGAAGCATTTCAAAACTCCCAACTAGGAGTATCTGGAGAGGGAGGCTGCCCTTCGGGTTATACCATTTTCAAAGGGGCCAACCACGACTTGGAACAATCTTCTGCTGGCGGAGTAGGAACAACTTCATCCCCTATTTTCAGGTTTGCAGAAGCATTATTAAACTATGCAGAGGCACGAGCTGAATTAGGAACAATTACACAAGCTGATATTGACATTACAATCAATTTACTTAGAGATCGTGTAGGCATGCCCCATCTAAGCATAGCAAGCATTGAAGCAGATCCGAACTGGGAATTTCCTGCCCTATCCCCCATAATAAATGAGGTTAGAAGAGAGAGGCAGATTGAGTTTGCCGCAGAAGGCTACCGCTTCGACGATTTGATGCGTTGGCAAGCTGCAGACGAGCTGATTGTTGGAAAGCGGATGAAAGGAGTCTACTTTATGCAAGCAGACTTCCCCAACATCGTTCCCGGCACAGATGTACTCATTGATGGGGACGGTTATGTAGATCCACATAAGGGACAAATAACCACTGGCAACCAGTTTAATGTAAATAGAGACTATTTGCTACCTGTACCGATTAATCAGATCACTCTAAATCCCAAGCTCACACAAAATCCGGGCTGGAGTCAATAACAATTGAGGCAAGATTAATGACCAAGAACTGAAAACTCTTGGTCATTTTTTTTAAATCGTAAAAAATAAGATATGAAACTACATCGTATTTTCGCAATACTTGTGTCTACACTACTTCTATTGTCATGCACCGACTATAATAAAGATATCACATTTCAATATGTAGACCCTTTAAAAAAGATTTTCCCTGAGAGCTCATACTTTCTTCCACACGAAGCATGTACAGATGTAGCACGAGGAGAGACTGCAAGTTTTCAATTTGCAATTCGTTCGGGGTTTGCACTAGAAGATGTTCATATTCGGGCAATATGCCCAAGAATGGGAAACAGTGTACTTGAAGAAATAAAATATGGTTTTGTGGGCTATGTCCCGGTAGACAGACCTGTTCCAAATCCTGGCAGAGACTACCTAAAGACATCATCAGGATTCTACCCTGATCCCATCTTAGACAGCGCCAGCATAAATATCGCTCCTGCTATGACGCAAGCTGTTTGGATTAGTATCGCAATACCCAAAGACACAAAACCCGGTAAATATACAGGTCAAGTTATACTATCAGCCACAATTAACAAACAAAAAATAGAGATCAAGAAAGACATAAGCATAGAAGTATACAATGTAATAATTGACAAAACCAGCTTAATGGTTACCAATTGGTACTCTCTTGACAATCTGAACCTG
>JBKECW010000072.1:0-22738 GCA_047975005.1 Bacteroidales bacterium
AAGCCATGTCATAATATCCTTAACATCAAAATCAATTGCTACATCTGATATTTTCTTTTCAAGATTACTATATGTATATGACTTATAGCTCTTAGACCATGGCATATACACAAGAGAAATAACCTCATAGCCTTCTCCAACAACATACTCATAATAATCTTTCAATTGGTCTTTTTGGTCTGCAGCATCATTTAGCTTGTTTTCTATGATGATAGCTTGTTCCTTACCTTTTTTATCGCTCCAAGTAATTAAGATATCTATGCGCCGACGACCTTTTGTCTGTTTTTCAACCTCAACACTATTTCTTTTCATCTAAAAAGTGAAGCATAATTTGATTTCCATTCTTTAAGGTTCCGGTTGCTGCCAATTCTCCCTTATGATTAAAAGCCTCAACTACTTATTTATTTAGGACGACAAACAAATTATTATATATTTGAATAATATTCCCTTTGGGCATAGACCTGGTTGTTATTCGTTCACCATCCTCATCCCACAATTCCAGATTACCTTTAGAAAGAGTGCCAAAATAAGTTTCAGCAATAAACTTTAGGGTAGTTCTATGCCTCAAGCCTAAATTAATCTTTTTTATTTTCAAATCCTTATATTGAATCATAATGGTTACAAGTTGGCGAACTTCTCTCATATCTGTAATTTTTAATTATTTATTTAATATCTTACTCATACAACTTCACCGCCTCCCTGAGATAATAACTCACCTCATCAATCAAACTCTGCGGACTAATTACCCTAACTTCTTTCCCATACGACATAATATCCATAATAAAATCATGCGTAACATACATCCTCAGCTTTATGCGCAATTCTTGTTCATTATCTTCTAATATTTCTTGCGAGTGATGGAACGGTAAAGACTTGACATACTCCCCCTGAAAAGGAGTAAACGAAAGAACGATATCCTCCAACGGGTCGTCAGGATTAGGCAAGAAAATTCCATAGGCATCTCTAAACATCTTGTCGGCATCGAAGCTCTTTGGCACCTCAAACTTATTGTTTGTAATTTCTAAGTCCGATAACCTATCCAATGCAAAGCTTTTTACTATTCCGGCATCCTCTGCCAAGACATACCAACGATAGCGAAATTCTTTCAGAGCATAAGGCTTCACTTCTCGGCTTGTTGGGGTTTTATATCCATACTTTATGTATTGAAATTTCACTACAAGCTGATTCTCCACAGCGTGTAGAAGTCCATACATATTCTCTGTTCCCTGTGCTTTGCGGTTTTCTAAATATAGATGCTTTGATACACGCTCCTTAACATTCAGAGCATTGAAAACATCAAATGCTTCTAGCTTTCGCTGATTTTCATCTTCTCGCCCTGCATCATATACTATCTCGAATACTCCTGCTGATGCATTATACTCAATTTCGATATTGTAGAGCGATGCAATGTCCTCCCTATCTCTCTTAAAAGTCCGCTTTGAAATCTCATAATTATAACCCTCAATCTCCGACATCCTAATAAGAAGGTCGAGAATCTCATTAAAGCTCGAAGGCTTCATCCTGAGCTTATTGATGATGTGGTTATACCTTGATATTGCTTCAACTTTTGACATGTTATTATGCTTTTATTTGGTTTGATGTCAGCAAAGATAGGTAGAAGGTATGCCAATATGTGGCAGAGTCGGAAAATTTCTCCCAAAAACACAGTTTGCCATTAGCTAAATGCTAATTGAGTTTGCTTTATGCCTATTGAGGATTAGAGCGGTATTTTGAGAATTTACGTATATACATGTCTATGCCCACTATAAATGTATTTACGAATCTAAAGTTATTTTCTTTTCATCAGCAACCTTTTGAAAAAAGCATCAACAACATTGCGTATCCAATTAAAAATGCTATCTTCGTTTTAGTTATTCGACATGATGCAGGAATGAGTATCCCTAAGGCAAAAGAACGGTCACTAAGTCGTTACTTTGCAAAGGCATTTCATTTGTAAATCCTTGCTAGTGAAAAGAAAAAGCCTAATAGCATGCCACCCCGAAGGTATATGCCACTAAAAGAGCCTACTACCCAATTAGAGCTGTCTTGTTTATGCAATACATTTACTCCCATAACGCTGACGGGAGGAGCATTTTTTAACTTTTGGGGTTCAGTGTCAAGCCGATTTGTGTAGTAAAATCCTGATGATGAGTACAGTAACCATTCGTCATTGGCGTATTGAAGGCAGCGCAGTTTGTCGTGCCACGGATTGTTGCTGTCTAGTATTGTTCCCGGAATAGGCTTGGATTTACTGCGGATAATGGATATTAGAAGCGGAGGGCGCAGAAATGTTCCCGACACGACTAGTATCAGAAGCAAAGGGAAAAGCCATACTCCAATCTTGTTGTGCCACTTTAGCGAGCCTCTGAAAAACGCTGTATTGCCTTTTGTATTTTTTCCTTTTTTCTTCTTTCGCCTAATGATGTTTGGGAAAAAGGTGAGGACTATGCCGGTGATACACAGGATGATAACAAATACGCCTAGAATATCTACCACTAGTTTTCCTATAAAGCCAAACAGCTCGCCGCTGTGGAGTGTCCACATAGTGCGAAACAATGAGGCCTCCTTTTCGTAGCCTTCGGGAGCAGGAAGCTCTATTTTGTTGAAGTTTGTGTATGGCGGCACAGATGCATACAAATGTGAACGGGACATAAGTATCAAAGAGTCGTTCTGCACAGCAATATCAGACAATCGTTCTCTTGGCAAGGCGGTTTGGGATATGTTAATCCATTTGTACGATGGTAGATGCAGTCTGTAGAGGTCGAATGTTGTTACTGCAAATATCTCTCCTGCGTTTGTCCTTACTATATTGTTGACGATGTTATTGTCTGCTCCGTGTCTTATGCCATTGACAAAAGGCGAAAACTCCAAGTGAAAAGTGTCGGTCAGCCAAATGCCATTGCTCCCGTAAAGAAGTATAGAGTCTGCCGACAGCTTGAAACTGCTCTTCACGGTTCCTCTATTCCAATTGTCGTAGCTGTAGGCTTTGCCTAGTATAGAGCGTGGTACGTCAAGCGAGGAAATGGACTTGCGGTGGTTTAAGAGTATCCCAGATGAGGCAAACATCAGCATGAAAAAGGCGAATATCAACCCTGTCCATTTATGCCATTTTCTTAATCCTTTTGATGATTTTCTCTTTTTCATTTGAAGCTCCATTTAAGTCCGACATAGAAAGTTTGCCCCGGCGAAATGCTTGAATAAAAACTAGAGAATTTTGGTTTGTAGTCGAAAAGATTGTTTATGCCTGCATTGAGTGAAAAATTTAAGGGTAGAGGCTGTGTGAAAGTTAGTCGCCATATGGAATATGCCTCATAATGAACACGATATTCCTCACTAGTTTCCTCTGTAATTCCTGTTTCGTCGTTTGTCTCCGTTATATCTCCCGTGCCGTAGGTGTCCATGCCGCTAAAGAACTTGCCGCTGAACGAAAGGGAAGGATTATACTTTTTGAAAAATGTAGACCTGAAATCGATCCTTCCGGTTGCTGTATGAGGGCGTACTATCGAGCGTTTGCCCAAGTCGTCGTGAACATAGGCGTAAGTTCCTTTGAGCTGAATATTTTTATTCAAACGGTGAGAAATTGAAAATTCGGTACTGAAAATTCGTGCATCTCCAACATTTACATACTGAGTAGTATCTTCATTTACCCATATATTGCTGATTTTATCCTCTATTATTGAGTACTGAGCCATAGTAGTAATCAGTGTTTTGCCAAAAGTTCCTTCCGCCGAAAAGTTAAAATTATTACTGACTTCTGCCTTCATATCTTCATTGCCGACTATCTGAAAACCACCGCCGTAGGGATGAAACCAATTGGTGTACAGCTCCTTGAGAGTTGGCGAACGAAAGCCACCCGAGTAGCCGCCACGCAGAGTTATTTTGCGCGAAGGCTTATACATAGCTGAAAGACGTGGACTAAGGTGTCCTTTAAACTGCGAGTGATAATCGTAGCGAAGTCCGCCTACCACTGTTATTTTGTCGCTGAGTACCCAATCTTGCTGTGCAAAAGCGGAATAGGTCTGTGCATCACGTTTGCCGTTTGCACCGTCGCTTTCAAACATGTAGGTCATCAGGTCGTCGGAGAAATATTCGACTCCCGCTACTAAAGAATGCTTCCCTGCAATGAGAATATCATATAGTGCGCCAAAACGGAACTGTCCGTTTTCGTAGTCCTTTTCCTCTTCGTCCAACAGTTTGTAATAATTGAATTTATCGTAGCGGTCGTAGTTGCCCGATACAGATAAGTGTTGCTTGTCGGATATTGAATATTTTATCTTCAATCCTCCTGTATAGTCGTAAAAACGGTCGCGAACCTTTTTGCCGTCTAGTCCTCCCGGATGCCTTTCCTTGAAAAAATATCCACCCCTAGTTTCAAGCTCTAATTTTGAGCCTATATTAAATGTTACTCTTGGGCGAAGTCCAAGGTCTTGAAAGCCTGCAATATAAGTCTCGCTGAGAGGCTGCTCCACTACGCTGCCATCGGCAAATTCTTGGGTAAGAGGCGAACGATCTTTCAGCAGATAGGGGTCTCGATTTTTGTAAGAGCCTGTCAAACTGAAAGTTCCCCATTTTTGTTTGGAATCTACTGAAAGGTTGTAGTTCTGTTCATTCTGACTGCCAAATCGTGTGGCAGCACGTATATTCAGCGGATGAGATGGCTTTTTTGTAATAATATTGATAACTCCGCCCACGGCGTTTGAGCCATATAGAGATGACGACGCTCCCTTGATAATCTCAATGCGTTCGATGTTTTCAATGTCAATGCGGTTGTAGTCGATATTGTCGAAAGACTCGCCTGCCATGCGTTCTCCGTCGATGAGAAAAAGAACATATTTACCACCGAAACCCAACATGTTGATGTTGGTATATCCGCCGTTGTTTTTGAAATCTATACCCGGAAGTTCGTATTCCAACAAATCCCTCATAGTTGGCACTTGCATAGCCTCAATAGTCTTGCTGTTAATTACTTGTACGGCAATGGGGACATTTTTTAAGTTCCTCTCGGTGCGTGTTGCCGAAACAACAACTTGGTCTAACTCCGTAAGCATCTCACTCATTTCCACAGTGATATTTCTCAGGTCTCCACTGATATGAACTTTCCTGCGTTCGCCTTCATATCCAACAGCTGATACCAAAAGGATATGCTCCCCTTGTGGCACTTTGCTTATATGGAAATTCCCCTCAGCATCACTCACTGCACTTAAATTGCTGTGTAAAAGCGTGATGTTAACATGCGAAAGAGGCTGTTTGCTTTCGCTGTCTACAATTTTCCCTGAAATTGTATGGTCTTGCGCAGCAACATGAAAGTATGTAAATAATATAGCAAGTAGACATAAAATTCTCATAATAAATATATTATGATAAAAATGCTTTCCTGTTTTTGGAAAGCATTTATTGTTTGATAATAGATTTTCTTACTAAAACTGAGAAGAGCCGCTTTCGTTGTATTGATACTTGAAACTGATATAGGCACCTGCATTCTTCTCATTTTTATAGTCGTACACTTGTAGCTTAACGTATTTACCATCAGCTGATTTAACTACATATATGTAGTTGTGATAAGTGTATTTGGGAGGCGGATTGCTAGTGTCGATAGTTAACCATGTTCCCAATGTTTGCGAAAACGACTGCTGTGCTTCTTCGACACCCTGCCCTGTAAAGGCTGTAATAATTGTCCCCGTTTTGTCGCTTATATATCCCGATGTTGGTGCTTCGGTTACGGCATCCCAATCTGTCAGTTCTGTGTTGAAGGCAGCGCCACTGCCTTTACCCGACTCTCCGCCGTTCAGACGAATGTCGCCACGGTGGAATGCAATATCCCACGATAGGTCGCTTGTGGGGTCGCTCACTGTTACGGTATCTCCGGTTTTGAATGAAAAATATACCCATTTGGTATATGATGTCGCATCCAAATATTCATACTTGCTTACACCGCCCGGCAACTGCTCTTCCTCCTCGTCTTTACTACACGATGCGAAAACTAATATACCCGCCAATGCCATCAACAATAATCTAAACTGTTTCATAATTTCTACTTTAAAAATATGTTTGTTGTTTTTTCGGTGCAAAATTATGATGCATTGACAGAGTGGGCAATCCTTAATAATAATGAAATAGAGGGCTTTAGAATACTGATAATTGATGAGGAACTTTGTGCTGATTCTTCTGTGTCTTTTGGTAGTAGAATGGATACATTTAATAAATTGCAAATCTCTAAAGTACATCTCGCAATGCACTTATGGCTCTGGTCATTAGCTTTCGGGCAGAAGCGTACTTGAGCGACATGAGTTCGCAGATTTGCTCGTATGAAAAGTCGCAGGTGTATTTGTAGTAAAGAATCTCACGCTGCTTAGGACTCAGCTTCTTCAATCCCTCTTGCAGTTGTCGTTCTTGTTCCGATAGCTCCTCTTTGACAATTAGCTCTTGTTCCGTGGAATATGTTATTTCGGCTTCTGTGATCTTTGTGTCTTCAGAGCTAATGAAAAGTTTATCTTCTTTGGTACTCTTTGCTAGTCTCCGACGTAGTGATGCAATAAGATAGAAGCGGATATTGTCAGTGCTTCCCAATTTCTCTCGATTACGAATTAGGTCGAAAAAAAGATCTTGAATAGAGTCTTTTATTAGCTCGTCGTCATTGGAGAATTTTTTCCCATAACGAAAAAGATGCTGCACATACTGATGGTAAATATGAGAAAGGGCATAGCTCTCTCCATTTCGGAAGTCATCCCATAATTTCTTATCTGTATTCACTTCTATCACAAGACAAATATATTAAATAAGCTCCAAGTTGCAAGTTCGTTATTTATAGTCTATCAAAAATAAGGCAAAAAATATTCTAAAAAAATTATCTTTGCAGTAAAGAAAATATTAAGAGAAAGATGAAACGAGTCAACAGACAGGTGTCACACAGAAGTGTGATTGTATTGGAGAGAGACAACTGTCTGTTGACTAGGTCGGTATGGCAATTTAAAAACAATACATGAAATTATTAACATTTATTTTACTGGCGTATCTAAGTGTCAGCACAGTCTTCTCGCAAGAAAAGGCGGACGATTTGTTCTTTAGGGACAGGTTAAGCGAAAAACTCACTAAGGACAATGTGTTCCGCTCCGACGAGTATTTTAATTGGTGTAGTTCCATCATCAAAGGAGACGATGGGAAGTATCACCTTTTTTACTCTCGCTGGCCTCGCAAATATACTTTCAACAGCTGGCTTACGCACTCTGAGGTGGCACACGCTGTTTCAGACTCGCCCTCTGGACCTTGGGAATACAAGGAGACAGTGTTGCAAAGCCGTGGCAAAGGGCACTGGGATGCTATCACTGTACATAACCCGAAAATCAAAAAGTTCGGCGATAAATACTATATCTACTATTGCGCTACAAATTTAGGCGATATGGATTATACGGAGGAAGATTTGATAAGAATGGCGCGCGAGGGCGGGAAAGGCGAGTACTGGAAAAAATATCTGCGCCCTAACCTGCGCACTGGTGTTGCTGTTGCCGAAAGTCTTAACGGTCCTTGGAAGAGGATGGACAATGCACTTATCGAGCCGTCGGGACCAATTACTACTTTGACCGTAAACCCTGCTGTCACTCAGGGGAAAGACGGCAAGTATTATCTGATTGTGAAAGGCGACAAGCCTGGAGAAAAACGTTTTGTTAGAAATCAGGCAATTGCTGTATCCGATTCTCCCTCAGGTCCTTTTGTGATGCAGGGTAAACCCGTAATCGACTATCTGGACACTGAGGATATGTCCTTGTGGTATGACAAAAAACGTGAACACTACTACGGGATTTTTCATGCTCATTCATTTGTCGGGATGGTGAGCTCAGAGGACGGGATAAACTGGAAAAAGGCTACAGAATATGCTGTTAAGCAAAAAAGGCTCAATTTTGCTGATGGAAGTGTAGTAATTCCAAATCGTATGGAGCGACCATTTGTTTACGTGGAAGACGACGAGCCACAGGTGTTGGCAATGGGTGTAAAAAAAGATAACGATGCTTATATCGTTTTTGTCCCGATAGCACAGCAAGACAGACCTCTGCCGAATAAGCGTCAGCAGGCATGGCAGGAAGCCGAGATGGGAGCAGTTTTCCATTACGATTTACATGTGTTCGACGGTAAAAAATATGGACAAGGTGGCAATCGCATAAGTCCGCTTGACGATTATCAGATATTTAATCCCAAGAAACTGGACACCGACCAATGGGTGAAAGCCATAAAGGATGCAGGTTTCAAGTTTGCATTGATTACGGCGACCCACGAAACGGGCTTTGCTCTTTATCAGTCGGATGTAAATCCCTACTGCATGAAAGCTCTGAAATTTCAAGATGGCAAAGGCGACATAGTTCGTGATTTTGTAAACTCTTGCCGCAAATATGGTATTAAGCCCGGCATCTATGTGGGCATACGTTGGAACTCTTTTTTGGGAGTGCATGATTTCAAAGTTGACGGGACTGACAAGTTTCGGGAAAATCGTCAGCTGTCGTATAATAAAATGGTCGAGGGAATGGTCAAAGAGTTGTGTACCAAGTATGGAGAGATTTTTGAAATATGGTTCGATGGCGGTGCAGACCATCCCAACAACGGCGCACCCGACGTACTTCCAATTGTTCAGCAATATCAACCCAACTGCCTTTTTTATCACAACAAGCAGCTTGCCGAAGTGCGCTGGGGTGGCTCTGAATCGGGAACTGTTCCTTACCCGTGTTGGGCTACATTCCCAAACTACTATTCTCATGCAGGCAATACTCCGCAAGATAGAATGAGATTGCTGAAAAATGGTGATACCCAAGGAGCATATTGGATGCCGGCAATGAGCGATGCGCCTCTGCGTGGATACAACGGTAGGCACGAGTGGTTTTGGGAACCTGGCGACGAGGAGCATATATTCCCTTTGGAGAATCTTATGGATATGTACTACAAGTCGGTGGGACACAATTCAACCCTTATAATGGGACTCACTCCCGACCCCGACGGCTTGTTGCCAGAACCTGATGTGCAGCGTTTGAAAGAGTGGGGTGATGAGATAAAACGTAGATTTGATAAACCTTTGGCAAGCACTTCGGGGAAGGGTTCGAAGGTCGAGATAAAACTCGATGCTACTAAAAAAGTAAATCATATTATCCTCCAAGAAGATATTGCAAAAGGAGAGAGAGTGAGGAAATTTAAGGTCGAAGCTCGTACGAAAAACGGATGGAAAACTCTTGTTGAAGGTACAGCAATAGGGCATAAGTTTATTGCGCAGTTCGCTGATATAGAGTGTTCTCGACTGCGTCTCAGCATCGGAGAAAGCAAGAGTGAAGCACAAATAAAGAATTTTGCTGTTTATGATGTAGAGAGCCGATAATACGAACGTTGTCGAAAAGTTAATTTGATGTGTCAAAATCTTTGTGTAATGTCGTAGATTATTAGTATCTTGCAAGCTCAAAAATTTAGACCTTTGAAAAAAACTAATATTATTAAATAAAATGAAGACTCTAACTTTATCTCTATTTTTTGGTTTATTTGCGTGCCTGAGTAGTATTGGGCAAACGAAAACCAACGATTGGGAGAACCCCGCGATTTTTGATGTGAACAAAGAGAAGGCGCATGCTACATTCATGCCTTTCCGCAGTGTTAATGACATGTTAACTCAGAAGTCGACACAATCGGTGTATTATAAAACTCTTAGCGGAACGTGGAAATTTAATTGGGTGCGTAAGCCTGCCGATCGCCCTGTTGACTTTTATAAGACTGACTATGACGTGTCGAAGTGGGACAATATTCAGGTTCCCTCAAATTGGGAACTAGAGGGATATGGTATTCCCATTTATATAAACCATCAGTACGAATTTGCAGATCACGTAAATCCGGTTTCTAAAGAAATAAAACTGATTGAAAATCTATATCCTGCAAATCCCGGACAAGTGCCGCACGACTATAACCCTGTCGGTTCGTACCGCCGTACCTTTACCATCCCCGAAAGCTGGGACGGACGAAGAGTATTTGTGCAATTCGGGGCAGTGAAATCAGCGTTTTATTTATGGGTAAATGGCAAGAAAGTAGGATATAGCCAAGGTAGCAAAACTCCTGCCGAATGGGATATTACAGACTTTCTACAAAAAGGCGAGAATATAATCGCTGCTGAGGTGTATCGTTGGTCTGACGGTTCCTACCTTGAGTGTCAGGATTTCTGGCGTATCAGCGGAATAGAGCGTGATGTATATCTATATTCAACTCCGCAGGTGCGTGTGCGCGATTTCTTTGCTAAACCCGATCTCGATGCTAGCTACAACAACGGAGTATTCGGTCTTGATGTTGAGCTGAAAAATGATGTTGCCAAACTTCGTTCGGGTAACTATTCTGTTCAATATCAGATTTTTGATGCTGAAGGCAACGAGCTGGCAAGCGATAGCCAAGAAGCTAAAATCAATGGTAAAAGTGAACTTAAACTTACCTTTTCAAAGCAAATCAACAATCCTCTGAAATGGACTGCCGAAACACCAAATCTTTACTCATTGGTTATCAGTCTGAAAAATAAAGACGGTAAAACCGAAGAAGTCGTAGGTTCAAAGATTGGTTTCCGCAAGGTTGAAATCAAGGATGCAATATTCTACATAAACGGTGTGCCTGTTACTATCAAGGGTGTAAACCGCCATGAACACGACGAGTACAAAGGACACGTGATTAGCGAAGAGGCTATAATGAAGGAAATTGAGATAATGAAGCAGCACAATATCAACGCAGTGCGTTTGAGCCATTATCCGCAAAGCGAGCGTTTCTACCAACTGTGCGACGAGTACGGTTTGTATATTACTGACGAAGCGAATATTGAGTCGCACGGTATGTACTATGGCGAACACTCGCTTGCTAAAAAGCCCGAATGGACGGCTGCACACGTTGACCGTAACATGCGGATGGTGGAAAGAGACAAAAACCATCCGAGCGTTATTGTTTGGTCGATGGGTAATGAAGCCGGCGACGGACTTGTGTTCAGCGAGGTTTATAAAGCTATCAAGGAGCGTGACCCATCTCGCCCGGTTCACTACGAGCGTGCTGTAATGGGCGAAAATACTGATATTTATTGCCCTCAATATCCGGGAGTAAATGCTTTGAGAAGATACAAAGAGAAAAAGCAAACTAAACCTTTCATATCTAGCGAGTATTCGCATGCTATGGGTAACAGCAACGGTAACCTTGCTGACCTCTGGGACATCTTTAACGAAGATCGCCACGACCAGTTGCAAGGTGGATATATCTGGGATTGGATTGACCAAGCTTTGGTGAAAAAAGATACTGATGGCTCGACATTTTGGGCGTACGGCGGCGACTATGGAAAGGATATGCCTAGCGATAATAACTTTGTGTGCAACGGTATTATCTCTGCCGACTACACTCCTCATCCAGCAATGGAAGAAGTGAAATATGCCTATCAAAATATCTTGTTTAAAAAAGTGTCGGGTGGATATGAAATATCTAATTATCACGACTTCGCAGATATGTCCGATTATGAAATAGTTTGGAAAGTGTCGAAAGATGGTAAGAATATCAAGTCTGGAAGACTTATGAATCTTAACCTTAAACCTTTTGAAAGTAAGGTGATTAACCTTGATGGAGAATTGAAATTTGACGAGCCGGGTGAGTATTTTATCGATTTCTCTGTTCGCATGAGACAGGACAAACCATTCTTGACCGAAGGTTTTGAGGTGGCTCATGAGCAGTTTGCACTAGGTGCTCCTAAGAAAGTTACTAAGAGCAATGACGGCGAGGGCTATCCTGCTCCTAAGTTTACTGACAACGGAGGAAATATCAATATATCAGGCGAAATGTTTAAACTCACTTTTGATAAGAAGCAAGGTATTATCTCTTCATACAAAATCAGTGGGGTAGAGCTGATGCAAAAAGGTCCTCAAGTGAATTTCTGGCGACCTGCCAATGATAATGATAAAGGCAGCAAGATGTTGAATCGCTTGGGTGTTTGGCGTGAGGTGTCGCGCGAGGCTAAACCATCGTCCGTAGATGCAAAGCAAGACGGAGACAAGATTGTTGTTACTGTTAAATATCAGTTTGATAAAGTGGAATCTTCAGAGCAAGTTACATACACTGTTGCAGGTGATGGAACTGTTCATGTGCAGGCTGCTTTGACTGTTGATGGCGATAAGGTGCCCGACCTTCCACGCTTTGGTTTGCGTTGGGAAATGCCTGTCAACTTTGACAATTTGAGATACTATGGTCGTGGACCTCACGAGAACTATATCGACCGCAATCGTAGTGCATGGGTAGGAATTTATGAAAGCAAAGTTGCCGACCAGTATTTTAATTATGTACGTCCGCAAGAAAATGGCTATAAAACTGATGCTCGCTGGTTTGAACTACGCAACGAAAATGGCTTTGGATTGAAAGTTACTGCCGACAACCTGGTAGGCTTCTCAACTTTGCACAACCCGATCGAAGATTTTGATATGGAGGACTTAAACGACTATCGCCATACCAACGATATTGTGAAAAAAGACGGGGTGTTTATAACCACCGACTTGAAGCAAATGGGAGTGGCAGGCGACAACTCGTGGGGAGCTCGCCCATATCCACAGTACTCTGTGCCTGCACAAAACTACGAATTTGGATTTACCATTTCTCCAGTGTTTTAGAGGCTAAGAAAGACTTAGAAATAAAAAACCGACCTCAACTAGAGGTCGGTTTTTTTAGTGAGAAATATCCAGTCTTAGTTTTTATTTATACCTTTGAGGAGATTGAGGCTGCCTGAAAAACTACTAGTTATAAAAAATATAAAACGAGTCATGAAACATACATTGATAATTTTAATTCTGTCCTTGCTTGCGTCAACTAGTTTCTCGCAAGAGCTGAATATTATTCCTCAACCTGTTGCTGTTGAGGTGAAAGACGGGAATTTTAGTGTTAAACCGTCAAGCAAGTTGCTGTTCAATTCTTCAAGACCTGAGGATAAAGAGTTGCTTGCTCTGGTAGTCGAGCTGCTGAAAGACGGCAGTGGATATACTTTGGAAACATCAGATGCTAAGAATGTTGAGTTGTCCGGTAATATTTTGTTGCAACTAAATCAGCCCGAGAGTGCCGCTTTAGGAACTGAGGGCTACACTTTGAGTATAAGCCCCGAGCATGTTGTGCTGAGAGCAAACACGACTGACGGACTTTTCTACGGTGTGCAGAGTTTGTGGCAATTGCTGACAGCAAGCGACGACAAAACACTGCCTTGTGCAGAAATAACAGACTATCCGCGTTTCGAGTGGCGTGGTCTGCATCTGGATGTGTCTAGGCACTTCTTCCCTGTGGATTTTATCTACAAGTATATTGATTATCTTGCTATGCACAAGATGAATATTTTTCATTGGCATTTGGTTGACGACCAAGGTTGGCGCATAGAAATAAAGAAATATCCCAAGCTCACAGAAGTCGGTGCGTGGCGTGTTGATAGGGAACATCTGGATTGGGAAGCTCGGAATGGCGAAATAAAACCGAACGAGGGGAAATATGGCGGGTTCTATACTCAGGAGCAGGTGAGCTCGGTGGTGGAATATGCTCGTAAAAAGCATGTTACCGTTATTCCCGAAATAGAAATGCCTGCTCATGTCATGTCGGCATTAGCAGCTTATCCCGAATATTCATGTACGGGAGAATACCAAGATATACCTGCAGGAGCTATTTGGCCTATCACTCATATTTTCTGTGCCGGTAAGGATGAGACTTTTACCTTCCTTGAAAATATTCTTGATGAGGTGATGGGACTGTTTCCGTCTACGTATATACATGTTGGCGGCGACGAGGCGACCAAAACTGAATGGGAAAAATGCGAACGCTGTCAGGCTCGTATGAAAGCAGAGAATCTTAAAGATGAACACGAATTGCAGTCGTATTTCATAAAACGTATTGAGAAGTACTTAAATGCTCATGGGCGTAAACTCATTGGTTGGGACGAGATTTTGGAAGGAGGTTTGGAACCTTCTGCCACTATTATGTCGTGGCGTGGTGCTAAGCCCGGTACAAAGGCAGCAAAGCTGGGACACGATGTTGTGATGTCGCCGACTTCAAATTGCTATTTCGATTATTATCAAGGCAATCCAGAACTTGAGCCTAAAGCCTTTGGCGGTAGTGTGACACTGAAAAAAGTCTACGATTTTGAGCCTGTGCCTGAGGAGCTTAGCGAGGAGGAGGCTAAACATATAATCGGTGGGCAAGCCAACCTTTGGACAGAACAAATAAAAACACCCGAACACGCATCGTATATGGTGCTGCCACGTATGACAGCCCTCTCAGAAGTACTGTGGTCGCCGAAAAAAGATAGAGACTGGGGTAGTTTTTCTAAACGCATGAAGACACAATACAAGCGTTTCGACAATATAGGGGTAAACTATGCCACTAGTGCTTTTCAGGTAAATGCAACACCCGAGCTAAATGCAGAAACCAGAACTATCAAGGTAGAATTATATACCGAAGCATGGAAGCCCGAAATACGCTATACAACCGATGGAAGTGAACCTACAGCTTCGTCAACGAAATACTCAGAGCCTTTTGAAATAAAGAAAACTACCACAGTGAAAGCGGTAGTGGTGAAAGATGGCAAGCCAATGTCGAAAGCCTTGTCAAACGATTTTCTCCTGCATAAGGCCATTGCTTGCCCGGTCGAGATGAAATATCCTAACAGTAAGTATTATGAGTCGACAGGGAAATTTGCTTTGGTCGACGGTATCAAGGGAGGAAGTAACCATAGTAACGGCAAGTGGAAAGGCTTTAACGGCGATGATATGGTGGCAACTGTCGATTTGGGTACAGAAAAATCATTTTCAAAAGTCAGTATTGGCACTTTGCAAAATCCGGGAGCATGGATTTTCTACCCAAAAGAGTTGATAGTCGAGGTATCAAACGATGGTGAAAACTTTAAAACTCTTGGTAGCATCAAAAACAAGATGATGCCTATGGAAGCAGGGCGATATTCGCAAGAAATGACGGTAAAAAAGAAAGCTAAAGCCCGATATTTGCGAGTTACTGCCAAAAACTTGGGGACTTGCCCCAAAGGTCATGCTGGCGAAGGCAAAGCCGCCTGGCTGTTTGTAGACGAAATTACGGTGGAGTAAGAAATAGGGTACTGCAATTGCAGTACCCTATGATATTAATCCCGTAAATTAGGATTTATATTTTGCTCTGATTGTGGGATAGGCCACACCTCTTGTCCTGCTTCGAAGGATCTGGTGTTTACGTACCATCTGTTGTAAGGATCCACCTGACCATCTTTTTTCTTAATTAGGCTTTGGTCTGAAACATAAACAGGTGAACCATACATATCAATATTTAAACGTTCAACTGCAATTCCCCAACGGAAGAGATCCCATAGGCGAAGACCCTCGAATGCAAATTCTACCATGCGTTCTTTACGTATTATTTGGCGTAGTGTTGTCGGATCTGTATCAGTAATTTTTGGCATATTTACACGCTCTCTTACGGCATTGATTGTTAAATCAAGCAATGGCTGTGTGATGGAATTACCAGCTTCCAGCTCGGCTTCTAAATACATCAGCAGAACATCAGCATAGCGGGCAATAGGTACTATTCCGCCGTAACTCGTTAGATTGCCCGTCCAGCTTTCATCAAAGTATTTACGAAGTAGATATCCAGTTTGAGTAACTTGTCCTGCTCCAAATTTGTCAGGAGAGCTGCTTTCCGGATTACAAATAAATTTAGTGCCCCTAAATGTAGATCCCTCATACATAAGAGTATAATCTAAACGAGGATCGCGGTTCTCTCCAAAATTGTCGGGATTAAATTGTGGGTCATCGTAGCTGAATGGTGTGCCGTCCAGAAAATCATAAGACTCGAACAAAAGAGAGGTCGCATTGACAATACACCAGCCTCCATCCTTGATGGGAAAAGCATGCTGAGGAAGTCCATTACCTGCCAGATTATCTACATACTGTGTTGCAAAGATATGTTCAGAGCTGGTTTTACCTGTAGAATAAAATAGTGTTTGATAATCAGGATAAAGTGCGTTTTCTTCCCAGTCTATGATTTTTTTGCATGCTGCTGATGCAGCAGTGTAGTCCTTAGCCAACAAATTCGTTCTTGCCAAAAATACTAAAGCTGCTTGAGCGGGTGCTCGCCCGAGTTCTGAACTAAGTAAATCTTTTTGATGAGGTAGAATCTCTGCAATATCTGTCAACTCATCACTAATGAACTTGAGAATTTCAGCTCGTGGCGTTTTGCTTACAGTGTTTGCTTCATCCAATGTTATAACCTCTTTTACCAAAGGAACATCATGGAAAAATGAAGCTAAATAAAAATATTGACAGGCACGTATAAAACGAGCCTCCGCTTTCATCCTGTCAATATCGGGTGAAGCTCCGACCTGATCTATGTTGGCAAGAAAACGATTGCAAGCACTAATTCTTTTGAACGCTTTTTGATATAGGGCAGTTGAGTTGCCGTTGTTGGCTATAAGTCCGCCCGATGTTAGTTTTCCTATGGCGTTGTTAAACCCGCGACGGTCGTAGCCCATGTCTGAAACTCCGTCTAAAAGAACTGTTGCTCCGTATCCCCACCAGTCGCTGGGAGAGTATTCACAGCCATTGAATTTTATTTCTCCTCGATATAGACCGACAATAGCTAGTTTGGCATTCTCCTCGCTAGTGAAAAAATCATCTTCTGCAAACGAGGTTAATGGATATCGATCCATGTCACATGTTGCTAAAAATGAAAGCAAAATGAATAATAAGGCGCTTTTGTATATTATTGATTTCATGATAATTAAAATTTTACGTTTAGTCCGAATGTGAAATTCTTTAAGAATGGATAATAGCTCCCGTTGGTTGTTGTCTCAGGATCCCATCCCGGTGGATAGTTGTGCCATGTGTATAAGTTTTCACCCGAAAAATATAGTCGCACACTTGAAATAGGTATGTTAGACATAATCTTCTGGGGGATAGTATATCCAAATTGAACTGTTTTTAATCGTAGATAGGAGGCATTCCTTACCCAGAAATCACTGGTTTGTGTATTTACTCCTGTAGCGTTGCCAAGATTAGCAATGCGAGGATAGTCGGGATAGCGCGTTGGATTGTCGGGATCAAATGCTCCGTCCATTTGCCATTTCTGAATATTTCCTTCTGCCCAAAGTGCCCAGCCGGCATTGCCACTGAGCATGCCCTTTACGCTTGCTACTCCTTGAAAGAAAAGTGTTAAATCAAACCCTTTGTATTCAGCATTTAGGTTTATGCCGTAGGTGTATTTAGGAATGCGAGAACCTAGATATACCCTGTCATAAGTGGCATCGACTTTCCCATCAGGAACTCCATCCGGACCGGAAATATCTACATAGCGGATATCGCCGGGCTGTGTTTTTGCTTGGGTAGCTCCCATTTTTGATTGGTCAGTGTGTGTAAACCAAGAGTCTATATCTGATTGGTCTAAAAATACGCCATCTGTAACATAGCCATAATACATTTGCAAGGGATAGCCTATAAACATATTGGAGCCATTCCCAACAAGTCCGTTTGATTGCTCTACATCTCCTACTCCCAATGTTTTTACTTCGTTATTAATAATTGATAGATTGGCACTTACTCCGTAGTGAAAGTTTTTGATATTGTTTTTATGTCCAAGCTCAAATTCCCAACCTCTATTTACTAATTCTCCAGTGTTTACTTCACTTAAATCTAGCCCAAATATTGATGAGACGCTAGCGTTGGGCTTATATAGGATGTCGTAGGAATAACGATAGAAATATGAAGCATTAAACGACAGCAAACCGTTCCATAATATGCTTTCAAAGCCCCCGTCAACAGTTTGGGTAGTTTCCCACTTAAGATTCGGATCTGTATAGGTTGTCATAGCTG
Organism: Bacteroidales bacterium; assembly: GCA_047975005.1. GTDB lineage: Bacteria > Bacteroidota > Bacteroidia > Bacteroidales > Prolixibacteraceae > JBKEAJ01. The sequence continues at coordinate 17,844 of JBKECW010000072.1, forward strand.
CTCCCTGCGAAAGTGTCTGCCCAAAGGGATAATTGTAAGCAGCTCCAAGATTATAGACTGACTGATAAGCATAATTACCGATATTGTTGTTTCCTAGTATGCCTACAGAAGCTTTTAGTTTTAAGTTGTTTATGAAACTCAGACTTGCATTTTCTTTTATGAAATTTTCTTCAGACAAACGCCAGCCTAGTGCAGCTGAAGGGAAAAATCCATATCTTGCAGAAACAGGGAAACGAGACGAGCCGTCGTAGCGCATAGTTACCTCTGCTAAATATCTTTCGTCGTAATTGTATTGTGCACGACCAAAGAATGATTGGATTACCCAGTCGTTACCTCCTCCAGAGTTTGTTTGGTTTTCTGGAGAACCTGCTGTTAGATATGGATAATCATTGCTTGGAAAATTGTCTCGTGCCGCAGAAATATTTCTGTAAGTCTGGTCTTCCCATGAGTAGCCAACTAAAACGTCTAAAGAGTGTTTCTCCTTAAAGACTTTTGCATAATTGGCTGTCCCCTGAAAGGATTTATAGGCTGTGTAGGCGGCGCTTTCTGATAATGTTGATGGTCCTAATACCTTAATACTATTGTCTATTTTTACAGGCAAGGTCGCTCTAAACGTTTTTCCTCGACTGTCGGTATAATTATATGCTCCTAGAGCAGTCAATGTTAGTTCTGGTATTGGTTTGTAATCAAATTGTACACTGGAGTTTAAGCGCATGGTTGGTGTCTCTCTAAAAGAGTTGGATGCCAACCAAGCTGCAGGTGTTCCCATGTTCTTTACCCCGGGTCCCCACGAACCATCACTAAGTACATTTGGTTTATAGCTAGGGAAACGTAGGCCTTGCTGAATGAGCCCCATCATGCCTGATCCGTCCATTGAACCAGCTATGCCGGGTTCTTCTACCTTTGAGTTATCGCCTCTGAGGCGTGTGGTCATCTTGACTTTTTTGCTCAAATCGGATGTTAGTGTTAGTCTACCGGTATAGCGAGAGTAGTTGTTGTTTGGCACTATCCCATTTTGACTCAAATATCCAAAAGATACAAAATATTGACTTTTTTGTGAGCCGCCATTTAGTGATAGCGAATGCCCTGTCTGAAACCCATTCCCACTGAATATGTCATCGACAAACTTCTCATTACCAAATACGTCTGGCATACTGCCATCTTTCATTGCCTGAATCTCTGAATCGGTGAAGCGGATCATGCCGTCAGCGATGTTCAATAAACGTGCGTAGTCCCACGAATCAACATACTCAGGTAGTGCTGTTGCGCTATTTACGCCTGCATATCCGTTGTAGGAGATGGATATTTTCCCTTCTTTCCCTTTTTTTGTTGTGACTAAGACTACCCCATTTGCTGCTCTTGCTCCATAAATCGCGGCAGTTGCAGCATCTTTTAAAACAGAAATACTCTCAATATCGTTGGGGTTTAAATCGGTCATATTGCCCGGGATACCATCAATCAGAATTAGTGCGTCGGGTGTTGCTCCAAACGACCCGACTCCCCTCACTCTTATAGTTCCTGTTTGTTCTCCGGGGCGTCCTCCTGCTTGTGTAATAGTGACTCCTGTCATTTGTCCCGTCAAAGATGAAACAACCGACGATGATACTCTATTCTCTAATTTTTTCGAATCAACAGATGCTATAGAACCTACAACGTTAACTTTCTTCTGCGTTCCATATCCTACCACTACTACTTCTTCAAGACCTTGTACGTCGTCTTTTAATGTGATATCAATAGTGTTTTTTCCACTTACTGGTATTTCTTGTGGTAGCATTCCCATAAAAGAGACATGTAAGATGGCATCTTCAGATACACTGACGGAAAACTTTCCGTCGACATCCGTAAGAGTGCCTTTTGTTGTACCTTTTTGAACTACTGTGGCACCCGGGATGCCGAGTCCACTTTCATCAGTAACCTTCCCGGTTACTGTTTTTTGTGCATAGACACTGCTCGCAAGCAGAGTTAAGCACATTACTAATAAAATAGAAGTAAATTTTCTCATAAAAACTACTGTTTAGAAATTAATGTTAAAGTGTTATTTTATATAGCGCCAGATGTATGGATATTCCGTTTCCATAGATACCATCTGACAGAGAGGAGTCTGCCTTTTAGTGTATTTAAGAAATATCTTAGCGAAAGAGAGTGTAAGAAAAAATCGTGATGAGGTTCCGTAGACTTGTGGAAGGAATTTATATTTTGCGAGGGGGTAATCCCCTTATTTATAGGCGATTGTATTGTGGGTGCGCTGATGAAAGATATGATGTTGTGGAACTGTAAAGTAATCATGCGAATTATATTAAGAGAAAAATTCACTTGCAGTATGTACCCTTCTTTTATAATGCTCTTTAATCCCATCGCTTTTATTAAGATTATAATTGGGGGCGCAATTTAGTGAATATATTTTGAATGCTCTAATGAAAAGACATTGTTTATTGATATTGAATTAATACAACCGGAGAGTAATAATATGATTATTTGTAGATTATAGCGAGGTAGAGACCTCCAACTTTCATTTGTTATACACTTCAATTTGGTACTCTCCTTGTAGTTCTTGCTTCTTTGTCGTTAGAATCAAGAGATACAAATTATCTCCCCATACCTTTGATAACTTCGTGTCGTCTTGTGGAACAGTTACGATTTTGGCATCAAAAAGTTTTGGGTTGAAACTCATAAGTACTTGTTGCTTCTTGTTTTGTAGTACAATTTCTCCATTAGTCTGAATGTCAGGCTTAAATTGAGTCAGAAAATGTAGTTCATTGGCTTGTGCTAACTCTTGCATCTTGAATTTGTCTTGAATGAGAAGCCCTCCATTTGCTTTCAGGGTGTAACTGCGTTGCCATGAGTCTACCTTGGCATCTTTGGGGTAGGCATCAGAAATATCTAATGAGAATTGATTTTTTTTGGCGTTGAAAGCAACATTTTTTGAGCGGTATTGACGACCAAACTTCTGAGCTTCTCCGTTTATCATTGGCAAATTGTGGTAATTACTCTGCATTGTCCATATAGAATATCGCTCGGAACTAAATGTCTGGCGAGTGTAGGTGCCTACTCCGGCATCAATAAAGACAGGGCTTTCATCGAAAAAGAGTAGGAAACTACCCACGTCATTATGATTGTGGCTTTCGTTGTTGTAGCCTCCCTTGCCAGCAAAGAAGAAACCGGCGTTATTGCGCATGTAGCAAACCTCAGTTTCGGGATACCATACATGGCTTGCTTGTGCAAGTGCTGGGTTTTCTTGTTTTAGCTCATCTATGTAGTAGAAACTTTCGAGAGTGCGGAACATATCTCGTCCTTTTGAAGGTGATGTTTTCTTGTCTCGTTGATATAAATATGCTCCAAAGCTTTTCATCGTTTGACTATTTACGGCTTTGCCATAACGGAATATCAAATCCGCATCTCCTCCTCCCTTCGCAGAAGCATCAGCAAAATTCACTACCCACGAATTGCCGATATAAGAATTGGCTATGTATTCACCTAGGTTTTTTATTATCGCTTGGTCGAATAGTGATATTTTTCCGTCAGTGGCATAAGATAGTATCTGAAGATAGTCGTAGAGCTTCCCTGCGGCATGTCCCCAGTATGAAGGTCCTTCTTCGCAAGCACCGTCCTCATTATTGTAGTTGATAAACCCATCGACCGAGTGCATGCTGCGATAAACAGCTTCTGCAAGACGGTGCTTATCCTCCTCTAAAAGTAGAAAGCAAGTGAGAACATTGAAATTACACCAAGGATTCCAGTTGTTGACCATGGCATTGGGTTTGGCGTTTAGAGCTTGCCACCAAAAATCGCTGCGATTCATGTATGGGTCGAGAATGCGAGTTTGCAGATTTTCGCGTAGCCGTTTGCTGATAAGGGGCTGCACGCCGGCAATCTCGTCGTGTAGGAAATAGTAGGTCCATGCTAGAAATGAACCAAAATCACCGACTGTCAGGTCTATGATATTTTCTTTGTGGGAGGGTAGGGATGTCCTTTCTTTCTGGGCATACATGTGTGCCGACAATGCCCATGTTGTCATTTCGCAAGCCTGCCAAACCCCATTGGCAATTTGGTCTACAAAGCGTCCCTGTCCCTCTGCCAGCTCTGCTAAAACCAGTTTCTTGAGGGCTGCAATATTGGCGTTTAGCGGAGACTGCATTATGTCTCTATCGCCGCTACGCTCAAATTCCAGATAGTCAGTGGCTTTTATTACTCTCCATTCGTAGTCGAGTGTTTGCTCTCCTTGCTTGATTGTCTTAGCTTTATATTCTCCCAAGAGAGTGTCCCACCCTGCACGGTCTTTATATTCAGGATATCTTACCCATTCTTTCGGACTGAGCAATAGACTTTCGAGTTCTCTGATATTTGTGCTGTTTTGAAGTAAGTCTCTCTGTTCTCTTCCGTCGGTATATAAGAATAGGCTGATGAAAATGAAGGAAAACAATGTTTTTAATGCTATATATTTCATAGGTCTCTGCTTTTATAAATGAATGCCCTAAGTTATACAATAGAACAGAGCCCTGCAAGTGCAGGGCTCTGTTTATTATTTATTTTCAACTAAAACCTTAATCCCAATTTGGATTCTGAGTGAGGTTCTCGTTTAGCCCGAGTTGAGTAATAGGTAAGGGCCATAAGTAGTGCTTTGCAGGGTCAAAACTTCTTTTCTCTGCGGGCTGTGCAATAATAAAGCTATCAACCGTAAGCTCTAAATCTCCAGCACTTACATTTACATACTCTTCTGCATAGAAACGTGCACCATACACAGTCTCGGGGAGAACATCTTCAGCTATCTTCCAGCGCAAGATGTCGTCATAGCGGAATCCTTCCATTACTAATTCGCAGGCACGTTCGCGACGTATCTCCTCGCGCATATCAAGTCCATTATCAGTGACGAAGCTATTTGTGAGATGTGGCATTTC